>CALKYB010000167.1 GCA_938003565.1 uncultured bacterium | reverse complement strand
AAAAATGCTCAATAAAAACAACTAGATTTGTACTAGAAGCACCTGATTGCACTAGTTTCCGCTCCAATATCGCTTTTGAATAACATCAAAATTTTCAGCAGTTTAGGTGTAGGAGGTGTCTGGAGCTAGAAGGCCATCAAGAGTATTGAAGATTGTTTAATACTGGAAATCCCTAGTGGTGGGGCGTAAGCACAGCCATTAGACAGAGATAATGCGCCTCCAATATGCTTCAAGTCCGCAGGACTTGGCTAGAAAATACCAAATAAAGCGAAGTTTCTAAGATCAACTAGCTTTTCTTGCGAAGCTGCGCTTCCCCTCCATATTTTAGGATGGGTATACCTGTCTAATGGCCTCGCATAGGCTCGTGATAATAATGAAGTTATTCCTAGCAACGATGAGAAGGTGTATAGTCATGATGCAGCCAAGAAATTTTTAGTTATTTTTGAATTTGTCCCTCATAAACCGTCAAAATATGTCCAAGTCTAGAGTTGTAATAGTAGGTTCAGGCCTTTCCGCACTTATTCTTGCCAACGAGTTGGGGAAAGATTTTGATATTTTGATTGTGGAGAAGGCTAGAGGCGTTGGTGGTCGTCTTTGCACACGGCGCTTTGGTAGTGAAAGGCTGGATCATGGAGCAATATCTTTGTCTGCTTTGGGTGAAGAGTTTTTGACTAGGCTCAGCGAATGGGAAGCTAGGGGAGTTGTTAGGAAGTGGTGTCGCCTAGAGGGTAGGGATTATTTTTCTTGTGAGTCTGGCATCAGTGCGTTGGCGAAATATCTGGCACAGAATATCGAGATTAAAGTGCAAGAGAGACTAGTTAGGATAGAGAGTAGTCAGGGGGCTGCCCGTTTAGTTTCTGAGTCGGGCAATAATTTTGACTCAGACATTGTGGTAATGACCGCTCCGGTCCCTCAGACCCTTGAAATATTCTCTAATAGTGCATTGTCCGTTGATCCAGAGATAGTTCAAGAGTTGGGTAAGGTTAGGTATGACAAGTGTTTGGCAGCTTTGGCTTTGTTCGACGTGAAGGTGGATTTAGGCAATCCTTACGGGTGGGCCAAAAGGCCCAGTGCTGCTTTCGAAAACGTTTTTGATAATACTATTAAGCAAGGTAGGAGTGGTAGCTCCTCGCTTAGCTTTCATTTTTCAAAGGAATTTAGTGATAAGTATTTTGATGTTGAGAAGAGTAAGCAGGAAGATATTATCAGAGAAGAGATAGCTGGTTTCGTTGATCACATTGAGTTCGAGATGCAATCACACAGGTGGCGATATTCTACTATTAGTCATACTCCTTTTGATGAACCACTTCTGGTCAATGATTTGGAATTTCCGCTGATTGTCAGTGGGGAGGCATTCTCTAAAGAGGGACTGCAGGCTGAAGCAGCATTTAACTCTGGTCTTCAGGCGGCAGAAGTTGTTCGAGGTCTAACTTAATTGAATAATTTCATTCCTATCTTTGGCTTGGACGACTTGCAATTTATATTTGATTCTTAGGACGGAAATGCGACGTTTCTGTTTGTTCATTCTTTTTGCCTTTTTAATATCATGCTCAAAGAATGAGGAGAAACAGGTGTTGTCTCGACTTGAGACTTTGCTAAGGCAAGTTGAGATTGATGAGCAACTGGGTAAACTGGAACTGTTGGCTCTGTCCAAAAAAGTTAAAAACTATTTTTGTGATCCTTTAGAGTTGGAGCTACCAGAGGAGTATGGAGATATCCTCAACGTCGAGTCTGACAAGATACCAACTCATTTTTTGAAGATTAGGGGTTCGCTTGAGGTATTGGAATTGTCTATAAAGGATCCGGAGGTTAGAGTAGATGGATTGTTAGCGGAGGTTAGTTTAGATCTTAGTGCCCTTGGTGCTATGCCGCGAGTGGATGGAAAGTTTTTTGAGATGCATCGAGTGTCCTTAGAGCTTAGAAAAAACAACGGTAAATGGAAGATCTGTAAGGCAGCTCATATAGATAATCTTCGGGCAACTTCATAGCCTACCTCACTTAAAAGACTTTAGCCTGTTGAATAACAAAAGCTTCAACTAGTAAGATACGGTTTGGATTGGAGAACTTACTATTGATCTCGAGGAGTTAAGAGAGGGGCTGCTTAGCCTAGAGGATAGTGAGGTTTAGTGATTCAGCGTGTGTTTGGTGCTATGTTAGCTTCAACTAAATATTGGTAGTGGAAGTTAATATGGTTTTTTGCCCTTCGTAGATTGGCCGTCCTTTGAGCTTGTAAGATTGACAATAGTGTCAGTCTTTAGGCTCATTGGAGGCCCTATGAAATATATGGTTCGTTTGATTGGTTCATTTTTTCTTCTTCTTTCTTCATTAGTAGCGTCTTACGCGCAGGCAGATGAATTGGAATTGACAAATGCCGTTTTGGAGAGACTTTGTCTCCGGTTTGAATCGGAGAACATTTGCAACGGTCCGGACGTTTTCGTTTGGGTGGCGAAGAGTGACGGGATAGAATTTGCACCTTGGAGCGATGAGGAGCAAAAAGGAGTATTTCATATGCTCAAGGCTTTGTGCCGAATGCCCGAGTCATTGTCTGAGCATTGTTTTGAAATCGAAGGCCTGGTCTTAGGCAAAATCATTCCCTCGGCGACAGGTGAGACGAGTACACTTTGTTC
>CALKYB010000166.1 GCA_938003565.1 uncultured bacterium | reverse complement strand
CCCCAAGCTAAGGAAGCGATGGAAACAGACTGTTCACTAAAGCTATTGTTGCCTGAAATTCTTGGGAAACTCTCATAGGAAGCAACTGTGCCCGCTTGAGATTCAATACAAGGAGCATACCTAACTAGAGTTCCATAAGCTCCGACAATATTTCCATTGTAGTCTCTATTCTTATGAATCTTGCTCTTCTTTTCTCTTTCAATACAGTACGAGCCACCGAGATCACTAAGCATCTTCTCAGTTACTCGCACACAACCTAAACCTCTTCCTAGAAGTTGTTGCTCATGGACATATGACAAAAAGCTGACTGTATCCTCTGCATGACCAGCATCACTACCAATCCATTTTGTTGGACCACTAATATTATCAGTCATAATTTTCACAACCGCACAAATCGGCTCCCTATACTCAGACAAGTAGCCACCCATACGACCCAAAGTATAAGCTGCAAAAGCAGGATGAGCTCTCATATGTGGTGGGCTAACATCCTTGGTAGATTGCGAGATAAAGCGATCAATTAGTGGTCTTAAATCTCTAGCATTCTGAGCAAATTTTTGCTCAAACTCCGAACCAGAACCAGTTTCTAATACTGACTCCATAGTTAGTCCCAACCAAGATAGAGCTCGCGAACCATCTAAGAAACGATGATATTTACCCTTATGGCATTTATAAATGCCCGCATCATTTCTATAGTTTAAGCAATGCTGAGTTCCTCGTGCCTCTAACAATGCTGGTGTAAATTCATCGATAAAATCAATTAGGAAGTTCTGATAAGTCTCAACATGTTCTGGCTTATACTGGTGAGCAAGTTTCAGCATTCTCGAAGTAGCTGATAATTCGTCAAGCAAATGGTACAAATTCTGCCCTGTAAGGCCACCATAGATAGTATTCTCTCCCCTACCATATCTTTGACCATCTCCCTCGTAGATGCTCTTACTTAAATTAAATGTCCACGCTAGATCAATATCCCCGTTTGGGTTCCAACTTCGATTCTCAGGCTTTACGGAGATTCTTCCCATCTTGTCGATGTTTTCACCCAGCTTATCAAGATGATTAAAGAACAACTCCTCATAACCCATAGCAGTCTCAATTTGCTCTTCTTCGCAACTCAGAGCTCTATTATAAGTCTCAGAAATTTCAGGCTCAGCTGAGATAGGTTCATCTGCTTCGTCAAATAGCTCTTCTTCAGAAGAAATAGTTTCACTCTCCGGCTCTTCAGTAGCCTCCTCGACTTCACGCTCATCCCCTGACCCTTCCTCTGAACTCTCAGGCAAACATGTCTCAACTCCATTCCAACCCCAACCATCTCCATCTGGATCCGTACATTCTCCCGCAACCCTTCGATCGCTGCTTCCTTCAACAATGCATGACTCTTCATTCTCCCAACCCCAGCCATCACCATCGGAGTCACTAGAAGCATGTAAACACATAGGCAAGTTAGAGCTTTGAGAAAACGCTTCTAAACTAACACCATGAGATAAGATCAAAAGGAATGTGAAATACTTAATAAAAGAGAAACTCTGATATACCATTTTAAAACCTTTATTGAGGAAAAAAACTAATTAAAACTAATATCTCTCTATTCCGCCACAACAGCGAGAACACTTCAAAAAAACCATCTTTCATCTGAAATGATAATAAAAGAAAGGACTTAGAACTAAATAATTTTTCTACTACAAAGGCTAAAAAAACATTCTTAAGAAGCTAAATCTTCGCTCGAGTCCTTAAATAAAAAAAGTAGCAAAATGCAAAACTAGGTAAAAACCAAAATAAATCACTTTGCTGTTGAGCAAAATATCTTGAATAGATAAATGCTACGCCAAATAAAACGCCCAAAGCAATTCTACCAAGGTTGGCAAACTTTGAATTATTTTTAGCAAATGCTGGGAAAAGAGCTGCCAAGGCTGTTTGATCATAAAACCAACCAAACGGGGCAGTAAGAAAAGAAACCAACAGTATACTGTATACTTTTGAGGAATCTTTTGTGTTCCTACTATGTCTCAAATAGAGATAGAGCCAACCTAGCGTGAAGCAAGGAAGTAAAAACTTAGCTTTCTTTGCAAGAAACAAAAATCCTCTATCCTCAGTAAATAATCTCACAAAACCTGAAATCGGATGAGCCCCGATCCAGGAAGATACATGTGCGACCGCTCCAGGGTTGTCTCTTAGATAAAATGACTGAAACCAAAATACCATAGCTTCGGGATTCCAAACCAAAATCGGCAAAACAACCGCTAGCCCTAATATCAGCGAGGCTCTCAGCAATGATAAATGAGATTTTCTAAACCAAAGCAACAGACAGTAACAAAACAGTAAATAAAATAGATGGGGCTTTACACTCATTAGAAGCAAGCCAAAAGCTGAGAAGCTACTTCTTTGACGCTCAAGGCCGAAGAAAAACAAACTTACCCCGAGCAGTAACAATCCTCCAAGTTGCCCAAAGTTAAGAGTATTCCAAAGGGGAGGAAACGCTAAAACCAACAGCCAAAGTAGTTGCGAACTAACTAATTTCTCGGGTCGATAAATTTTTAACAAAAGCCAGGTACTTAGAAAAACAAAAATAATTGTCAAAACATACCAAGAAATCCAAGCAGCTTTATAAGGAAGAGCGAGCACAGGAGACATTAAGACAAGGAGCCAGGGAGGGTTCCACATCATAGTGGCACCAGTGGTTTCTCGCAGAGTTTGCTGCAGAGAAAGCATCTCCACACCTGAGTAAGGATTTCTACCAGCTAGAAACACACGGAAAGCAGACCAGTATTGAATAAAATCCACCGAACCATAGTCACCCACTCCACGAACCGCTGTAAAGAAAGCTCCAAAAGAGATATAAAACTGCCAAAGCACCAAGAGGCTGAGTAGAATATGGGGCGAGAATCGTATGAAGAACATAAAGGCCAACTAGTGATTGTTCTTTAAAAAAGTGCTATTATATATAATCAACAGTAAAGCTCTATTGTTCGACTCTTTCAACAGGACATTTTGAGCAGTTTTCTAGTATAGGCTTTTGAGAAAATCATGTCCTCCTCTCTTCCAATTCCCGTGCTGCTCGGAATCTATTCTTTGGCTATAGCCTCCGTTTGCTATTTTGGAAGCTCTATTGCTGAAAGGATAAGTCAAGATCATAGGAAGTTGCAGCTTTGCCTTAGTTTTATCTCAGGATTTTTGCTTGCTTTAGCCCTGCTTATCTTTCTTCCAAAATCCGCTGAAGAGCTTGGCTCACTTGAGAAATCCGCACATTGGATGCTAGCAGGTTTATTGACGATATTTTTTTTAGAACGGTTTTTTTGTTTCCATCACCATGAAGAGAAAGGCTGTGAGAAACACTCCCACGATTTAACCATAGGCAGCACCTTGGTAGGCTTAACTGTCCACAGCGCCCTTGAAGGAATTGCTCTGGCAGCAACTATGATTAGCCATCATGGAGTAGGCCTGGTTGTATTAATTGGCATTCTTTTTCATAAGCCCTTTGAAGGATTTACAATCGGCTCGTTACTAAAAGACAATCCAGCCAAAGCCAGCACTAAAAAACTAATTAATATTGCCTTTGCCTTTTCCGCCCCAATTGCTGCCTTTATTTATTATTTTCTCAGTAATTCAATCGATGTATTCTCTATAGGCGAAGCTCTGGCATTCTCAGCAGGAGTTTTCCTCTGTATCTCATTGAGTGACTTATTGCCGGAGCTACACTTTCACGACCACGATAAAATCCTCATGTCTTTATCTCTTTTAGCAGGAATTGCTGTGGTTTTCGCCTTTGGTTTGTTTGAGTTTGGTCATTCCCATTGATAAGCTAACAGCTGAAACCTACAGGCTTTCCCAACAACCAAAGTGGTTACTAGAACTTTTGCGAACTGTGTTAAATTCTCTATAAAGAAACTTTCCATGAACCCAAAAAAACTTACGCTTCTTTTAATATCTTTGGTCTTTTGTTTGCTTTCATCTTGTTCAAGCTCAAGTTCACGGGTTCCACCTTCGGCACAATTTGATTCTGGCTTCGACAACCATAGTCCAATGATGGGCAAAGTGGATGCCCCTATTAAGGTCTATATGTTCTCAGACTTTGCCTGTAAATATTGTCGCTCCGGTTCAATTAAAGCTAAGCAACTTCTAATGGCTTATCCTGAACAAGTTCAAGTTATCTACAAACATTTTCCGAACAGCCGTTCTCAAGGCAGCACCAACGCCGCCAAGGCTGCAAGAGCCGCTGCAATGCAAAACCGCTTTTGGGATATGCATGATGTTCTCTTCCAGTTCGCCAGAACACACACCAAACCTGAGCTTCGCGACATTGCAGATATTCTAGCCTTAGATATTCAGAAGTTCATCGACGACTTTTCCTCGCCTAGACAAGAGCAACTTATCCAACAGGACATATCACTTGCTCGCTCTCTGGGAGTCAAAGGCACACCAGCGTTTTTAATAAACGGACAAGTGGTTCACAACGTAAACTCTGCTCAGCAGTTAACTGAGATGGTAGACAGAGAACTTCGCATGCCCGCCGGCCTAAGACTTAGACGGGGAAACAGATAAAAATAAAAAATGTGCCGTGCACGCTCAAGATCCCTTCGGCGACAGCTCTGCCGCTACTCAGCACCTCAAACCACACCTAACTTCAAAAAAAGCTAGGTCAACCCAGCGTGACACGTCGAACGGGATGGATTTAGTGGTGAATGGATTCCGCAGCGCAAAGCAAACTGAATTCGCAAATAAATGTAACCCTAGCGAGGACGAATGAACCACTAAATCCACACCGTTCGACTCGATCCAAAAAAAGAAAAATTTACCTAGCTTTTTTAGGCAACTTAATCTTTCGATTCTCAGTATTGGAACTAGCCCGATAAATTACCGCGACATTTCCGATAATCTGAACCAACTCGGCTTCAAGACTATCAACAACCTGACTACTCAAAGCTTCCCTCTCAGCCTTAAAATCATTAAATTTTATCTTCACGAGCTCATGGGACTCAAGAACTGTAGAAATCTCTTCACGAACCCCATCACTAATACCCCCCTTACCCACTAAAACCATCGGTTGTAGATTATGGGCTAGGCCCTTAAGAAACTTTCTTTGCGCAGAATCTAACATCAACTATTTCTCACAATTCCTAAAATCAGCATTCAAAACGGCAATTTTAAGTTCGCCTTATCCTTGGGAAGAGAGCCAAAATCTGCTATCTGAAATGCTAGCGAACTATCAATCATTTCTTCCCCGATCATCAAGGACATATGATACACTGCTCCACTCCATTCTACAAAAAAATCAAAGAGAATAGTCTGGATATTTCTAGACAAGGAATTAGCACACTTCAAATTAACCTTGGAAAGCGTTGTAACCAAGCTTGCCTACATTGCCATGTCGAAGCAGGTCCGAACAAGACTGAAGACATGACAGAAAAGACCGCAAAAAGAATCATAGAGCTTCTAAACTCGTCGTCCTCAATCCAAACTCTGGACATCACCGGTGGGGCTCCCGAAATCAATGCATGGTTTCGCGACTTTGTAGTGGCCGCTCATAAAAAAAATATTGAAGTAATCGATCGATGCAATTTAACAATTTTTTATGAGGATGGACACGACGACCTTCCAGAGTTTCTTGCCGATCATAATGTACACGTGATTGCCTCTCTACCCTGCTACTCAAAAGAAAATGTAGATTCTCAAAGAGGTGGTGGGGTCTTTGAAAAAAGCATTCAGGGTTTAAAAAAGCTAAACTCATTAGGATATGCCAAACCCGACTCTAAGCGTATCCTAGACTTAGTATACAATCCCCTTGGAGCATCTCTTCCACCGGCTCAAGAAAAACTGCAGGATGACTACCGACGGGAATTAAAAGAACTTTTTGATATTGAATTCAATCAGCTATTTGCGATAACCAATATGCCAATCAAACGATTTTTACACTATTTGGACCGCGAAAATAAAACAGCTGACTACATGCAGCTACTTCTCGACAATTTCAACCCCGTAGCTGCTGAGAACGTAATGTGTAAATCCTTAGTTTCGGTTGGCTGGACTGGAGAGCTTTTTGATTGCGACTTTAATCAAATGTTGGACATTCCTCTCGGCGCAAAAAAACAAAACATTTGGGACATAGAGAGTTTTGAAGATTTAGCCGATGAACAAATAGCACTTGGAAACCACTGCTACGGATGCACTGCGGGATCTGGCAGCTCATGTACTGGAACGATAGCTTAGGTTAAACATGTCCGACTCAGAAAAATCCACAAAAAACTCGTCTGGCTTACCCTTTCTAGTCTCAGTAATTTGTTTGTTAGCTATTTCAATAGTGTTTCGAGAACAAATCGGTCAGTATCTTAGCCTAGCCCAAGACTGGATAAAAAATCAGGGAGTGCTTGGTGTTATCGCATTCATTGCCTTGTACGTTACCACCACCGTTCTTTTTGTTCCCGGGTCTATATTAACCCTTGGAGCAGGGGCGATCTATGGCGTTCTCTGGGGAACCATTATAGTTTCAATTGCCTCCGTTACTGGAGCTACTCTTGCTTTTCTCATAGCACGACATTTCGCAAAAGATTGGGTTGCTAAAAAAATTGACAAAAACCCGAAATTTAAAGCTGTAGACTCTGCGATTGCTAAAGAAGGAAGAAACATTGTTTTTCTAATTAGACTCTCCCCTGCTTTTCCTTTCAACTTCCTGAACTATGCTTTTGGTGTGACCAAAGTTAAACTACAAGACTATATTCTCGCCTCTTGGGCTGGGATGCTTCCCGGAACCGTCCTTTATGTATATCTAGGCTCCATAGCTAGCGAATTGGCCACCGCTGGAGGCGGAGAACGCTCTAAAAGTCCGGCAGAATGGGCTGTATTAATTGTAGGACTAATCGCAACTATCGCAGTAACCGTCTATACAACCAAAGTTGCAAAAAAAGCACTCGCCGAGAAAGGAGCGTAAAATGTTTGGTAGCAAAAAGAAAAGTCTGATTGAACCAATGGATGCACATAACCAAGCCTTGCTTGATAATGTTCACCCTAGTGACTGGAAGAATCCAAAACCAGCAAAATCATACAACATGGTAGTGATTGGAGCTGGCTCAGCCGGTCTAATAACAGCTGCCGCAGCAGCAGGACTTGGTGCTAAAGTTGCTTTAATTGAAAAAGCACTGCTCGGTGGAGACTGTTTAAACTCCGGCTGTGTCCCCTCCAAGCTGCTAATTAGAGCCGGAAAAGCCGCAAAAAATGTCGAAAAATCTCAGTTTTTTGGTATTGAATCCGAACTCAAAAATATTGATTTTCCCTTAGTCATGGAGCGAGTTAGGCGAATCCGCTCAGAAATTAGTCACCACGATTCTGCAGAAAGATTTAGCAAGCTAGGAATAGACGTGTTCATTGGTGAAGCTAAGTTTGAAAACGAATCAACCGTCACCGTTGGTAAAACCAAGTTAAACTTTAAGAAGGCCTGCATAGCGACTGGAGCAAGCCCCCGTCACATGCCTATAGATGGGCTAGAGAAAAGCGACATCCTTACCAACGAGAACATTTTCAATCTAGTTGAGCAACCAGAGAGCATGGCAATTGTGGGTGGCGGTCCAATAGGTTGTGAGCTTGCCCAAGCCTTTGCCCGGCTTGGGACTCGAGTCTACCTACTTGAAAAGAATAATAGCTTCCTACCTCGAGAGGACCCAGATGCCGCCAAAATACTGCTAAGCTCTCTCAAAGAGGATGGAGTAGAGGTAATTACCAACACTACGATTTTCTCAGGAAAAAAATCCAAGGAAAACAACACCTACAAACTGTTTTATTCAACTGGCGCTGAAGAGGAACTAACTCTAGAAGTTGATAAGATTTTGATGGCGATTGGTCGAACAGCAAACGTAGATAATTTAGACTTGGAGAAGGCTGGGGTAGAGTTTAGCAAGCACGGAGTTACAGTTAACGACAATCTCCAAACATCAAACCCTAATATTTTTGCTGCTGGGGATGTCTGCTTGAAACACAAATTTACCCATGCCGCTGACTTTGCAGCCCGGATTGTTGTTCAAAATGCACTGTTCTTTGGTCGAAAAAAGCTCAGTGTCCTTACTATTCCTTGGGCCACTTACACCGACCCCGAAGTGGCCCATGTCGGTATCTATGGACATCAAAGCGAGGCTGAAGGAGTCGAAGTTGACACCTACACCAAACATTTCTCTGATGTAGACAGGGCTATTCTCGAGAGCGAAACCTCGGGCTTTGTTAGAGTACACACCAAAAAGGGTAGCGACAAAATCTTAGGGGCAACAATCGTTGGCCCACACGCAGGGGATCAGATCTCTGAAATATCCCTAGCAATGGCTACTAACGCAGGCCTGGCCAAAATCTCAAACGTTATACACCCTTATCCAACACAATCCGAAGCCATTAGGCAGGTAGGGGATATGTACAACAAAACCAGGTTATCTCCCTTTTTGAAAAAAACTCTCTCAACATTGCTTAGATTTAGAAGATAATTACTAATGACAAGCCTATCAGTTGTAATTCCAGGAAAAAACGAAGCGGAAAACATACCAGCTTGCCTAGAGTCTCTTAAAACACTCGGAGACATAGAAATAATCTATGTCGATGGTGGAAGTTCGGACGGTAGCCCTGAAATAGCCAAAAATTTGGGGGCATCTACATACTCCTCTCCGCCAGGTCGCGCTAAGCAAATGAATCTTGGAGCAAGCGTGGCTGCGGGTGAGATTCTTCTTTTCTTACACGCTGACACCATTCTACCCCCAATGGATCGATCAATACTCGAGAAGACACTTGCCGGCAAAAATATAATTGCCGGTGTGTTTTCTCTTAGATTTCAACCTACCTCACATGCATTGAAAATTATTAGTGGCGCAGCCAATTTACGCTCCAGACTTGCCTCACTTCCCTTCGGCGACCAGGGGCTTTTTCTCAAAAAAGAAGTATTTAAAAAACTAGAGGGCTTCAGAGATCTTGCTCTTATGGAGGATGTTGATATTGTTAGGCGGTTAGGCAAAATCGGTAAGATTGAAACCTTACCAAACGCCATTACTACAAGTTCTAGGCGTTGGCAAGATCATGGAGTATTTCGCACCAGCTTGAAGAACCAACTTATTCTTCTCGCATGGCGGGCGGGAGTGTCAGAGGAAGCTTTGGCCAATTTTTATAGAGGTAGGAAATGAAAAGCGAAGAAAGCACCAGGGAAGTAGTTCAAGATTACTACGGAAAAGAATTGGGGAGCAGTAGCGACTTAAAAACAGACGCCTGCTGTAGCATCGATTCATTCCCTCCTCACGTCAAAGAAGCTTTGGTAGACATTCACCCGGAAGTTTCAAAAAAATTTTATGGCTGTGGCTCCCCTATCCCAGAAGATATTAGAGGTTGTCGAGTTTTAGACCTAGGATGTGGTAGTGGACGAGACTGCTACGTTATTTCTAAATTAGTTGGGGAAAAAGGTCACGTCATTGGACTAGACATGACAGATGAGCAGCTTGCTGTTGCATTCGAGCACATCCCATGGCACACGAAAAAATATGGCTACAGCAAGCCAAACGTTGAATTCAAAAATGGGTTAATTGAAGATCTAGAAAGCGCTGGGATAAAAGATAACTCTAT
>CALKYB010000165.1 GCA_938003565.1 uncultured bacterium | reverse complement strand
TGGGGATCAGGTTCTTTTTTGGTACCGGGCCGATCGAGATACTAGTACAATCGTTGATGGAACAGGAGTGAGTTTGTGGGAGGATCAGCTATCACCTCTAGTGGACGCGTCTCAAGCTTCAACTGGATTGCAGCCAACCTTTGAGGATCAACTGGCTGATGAGTGGAATTTTAATCCAGTTCTAAGGTTTGATGGTTCAGATGATTTACTGGGTTTACCAGACACGTCTTTTATTAACCTTAGTGTTAGTCCTTATAAGATAATGCACCTTGCTTTGAAGACAGGAGCGGACGTTAATACTAGACAGGTTGTTTATGAGGAAGGTGGTTCGGTTCGTGGATTTAATGCTTATGTTGAGAACGGAACTCTGTATTTTGCTGGTTACAATTTTATAGATGACGGTCCAGGATCACCATGGGGTATCACCAGTTGTCAGTTCCCAGTGGCTGCTAATCAGCGTTATGTTAGCACTGTTCTATTAGTAGGTAACGATTCATCAACGGGACAAATAGACTGTTTTGTGAATGGGGAGCAGTCTTCAACACCTGGGTTAAATGTTGGGAATCTATATGCACATCCTGGTGATGTGGGGTTAGGTTCTATCAATCAAACTACAGTGTTCGATGATGGAACTGCTTCAGGGGTTGTTCAAGGAAGCGGTGCACCTTATGGTGGTGACTTGGCTGAAATAGTTTACTTTCATGATTCTCTTCCAGCTCAGCTTAATCAGGACAAAGTTGAGAGTTATTTGGCTATTAAATATGGAGTAACGCTTTTTCAACCGGCTGCGGGTAGAGATTATCTTAACAGTTTCGGTCAAGTCATTTTTGATGCGACGGGAACTCATCTGTCTTACAACGCGGATATAGCTGGGATTCATAGTGACTCTGGCACGGACCTAGTGCAACCAAAGTCGAAAAGTATCAACACGGACGCTGTTTTTACCATCGGTCAAGCTACTTCTTTGGATGATTACGATGCTCTTGTTTGGGGGAATGACAACGAAAGTTTGGCTTGGACTAATGTTGATACGCAACAGGGGTATGAACGTTTAGAGAGAACTTGGCGTTTTGATGAGATGGGTGATGTTGGAACTGTTGAAGTGATCGCAGAACTCAGCAACCTACCAAGTCTTGATAAAGATGATTGGGTTTTGTTGGTTGACTCAGACGGAGATTTCAGCGCTGGGGCAAGTATTTATCCTTTAAGTGTTTCCGGGGGAGAGCTAACTGGTTCCGGAGTGGATCCGAATGGTGATAGCTACTTTACTATCGCTCAAAGAGATATTACACCTCCGGTTCTAAGTGTGGTGATTCCGGTTGTTACTCCGGGAACTAATCCGAATCCTCCTTTTACATTCAGTTCGAATGAAACAGGTCAGATTTCAATGTCTGGATCATGTGGGACCGTGAGCACTTCTGCGATAGTTGGAGATAACTTGATTGTCCTTGATTCTGATAGTTCGGGAGGAGCCCTAGCTGATGGAATCTACAATGATTGTGAAATTGTTGTTACAGATGACTGTGGAAATCAGTCGAATGCTTTAAGTATTCCTCAATTTGAGATTTATGCCACGTTACCTCAAGTTAGTCTCAGCGTTGATAATTCTACGATACCGGAAGCTGGAGGAGTCGCGAGCTTTAGCCTCAGTCTGAGCAATATTTATGCTGCGCCTACAACGGTTACTCTGTCTTTGACAGGAACTGCTGGTAGTGGAGACTTTACTAACAGCTCTCTATCGGTTGTCATTCCTGCTCTTTCAACTACTGGGACATTCCTAGTTACTGCTTCAGATGACACTATTGATGAATTTGATGAGACCGTAATTGTCGATATTCAAGCTGTAGTTAATGGGTCAGAAATGGGAGTACAACAAGCTCAAACAACTATCATTGATGACGATCTGCCGCCTCAGGTCAGTCTATCTATTGATCAAAGTTCTATTCCTGAAAATGCTGGTCAGGCAATTGTGACTGCCAATTTGAGTGGTTTGTCTGAGAAACCTGTGACAGTGAGTTTGGATTTCTCTGGCAGTACAGCGACCTTAGGGCCAGATTTTACAATATCCAGCACTAGTATTTCCATTCCTGCTGGGGTGCTCAGTGGACAAATGACTGTAACTGCGGTTGATGATTTGGATGACGATGATGGAGAACAGGTAATCGTTGACATTGACACTGTGGTAAACGGAGTTGAGTTTGGTGTCCAGCAAGTGAGCACAACGATAATCGATGATGATATTGGTTGTAATGAAAATCCTTGGCTGGGACATTCTCCAATGTCTGGCACAGTGTTCTTGAGTGCGAATGGTAAATTTACAGATACATCTGGAACACCTCCACCACCTGGTTCAGATTTTGACACATTTATTATGGGTCGAGATGCAGCCGCTTCTCAAGCTAGACGTGATCAAGCTTTTAGTTACTTTTTAACTAACTATGGTGTCGACTGGTCTGCAGCTCCGCAAATCGATTCTTCAACTTGGGTTTCACCAGCTGGTGATTTGTTACTCATACACGCCATGACAGATCCTCGCTACGAGTATCAATTAAATGCGATGACTGGGAAAAGAATTCATCCGATATCAGGTGAAGTGTATGAGGGAGTTTACTTAATGGTGGTGATGAATCCAAACGGAGCAATCTTCTATGGAACTTGGGGTGGAGCCGCTGGAAAGTTTGTTGATATGGGTGGAGCTGTAGTTAGTAGTGAAATTTTCGCTACGGTGCCAGAATATTGCAATGATGGATCAATGAATATAGATACCTTCTATATGGCGTTTCAGAGTTTAGAACCCACTCAGAATAACTTGAACGACAGAGTTCTTTATAATGATGAAATAATTAACAATGACCAATTTAGCGCTTCAGTTTCCTATGCTTTGTCGAGGAAAGGACTTCACTTAGAGCCTGGAACTCTAGATTATGAAGCTCAGGTTGTTAATATCGTTCAGTTTTTCCCTTAAGTTGAAGACATTTTGAGCAATTAGGTCTTTTATAATTTTCTCTAGCCTTCATCTAAGAGTAATGGCCCTGAATCTAGGGGTAATTTGTGAGAGTTTGCTTGGAATCTAAGAGTAGTTTCTTTCATCTAAAGTTTTACTAACACGAGGCTTTGCCCGCGCGATTTTTCAAAGGTTATAAGTTGAGAAAAACAACAAATTGGTTGATGAACTAAAATGAGTCCAGTATCCCTTCTTCGGCACCTTTGTGCTTGCCCAGTATATCTTGTTCTTTTCTCCGTCTTTTTCGGGAATGGAGCCGCCGCTCAGTCTAAAATATTCTATCCAGATCCCTCACTTGAAACCATTAATGTTGCGGATGCGGATGGAGACAATTCCGTGGTCTTGATTGGCTCCGGTTTAAATGAGCCTGGACGCCTAGACTATGGTGGTGGAAAGATTTGTTGGATTGAATTTGCGGTTCCTTACACTATTAAATGTGCCAATGAAGATGGTAGCGCAATTGTAAATATTATTTCCTTAACCACTGCTATTCCAGCGAAAGTAGAGATTGATGAAGCAAATGGTAAAGTTTATTGGACTGAGATACACTTTACTTTGGCGGATTCGATTCGTAGAGCAAATATAGATGGTAGCTCTTCCGTGCCAGAAGATGTAATTACCCCCTCAATTAGTGAGCCACTCTCTTACTTTAGCCTTGATTCCTCCATCGGTAAGATTTTTTATGCGAAAGGTACCACCCTTCTAGCTGATATATACAATGCTAATCTTGATGGGTCCTCAGAAACTTTGCTTAGGGCTAATATCGTTGATGTTGGAGATATCGAACTAGATCGAATTGATCAAAAGCTTTACTGGATTGACCAGGGCACACCAAGTACTAGAAAAATCAGTCGAATGAACTTTGATGGAAGTGCCTCTGAAGCAGTTGTTTCATCAATCGCGAGTAGTACTATCGAAATTGGTGTTGAACCTGGTGGTGGAAAGGTTTACTGGACCGATAGGGACCCGCCCAACCCTGTTATCAAGAGAAGTGCCGGATTTGGAGCTCCACAAGTGGATCTAATATATAGTTCAGCGATTAATCCTGTTTTGGGTTTTGGACTGAAGTATTTGCCGGGACCTGAGGCTAGTGTTCAAGGTAATGGAAAACTAATCTACAGCGGAGATATTAGCCCTCGGGCAGATGATTTTACTGATTTTGGTAGCACCGATATTGCAGTTGGGACTATCAGTAGAATCTTTTCAATGCACAACTGCGGCGATCAGAGTTTAAGTTTGACCGGTAATCCTAAAATAACAATCTCTGGAGCAAATGCACTCGATTTTTCGGTCAATTTGGATCCAAGCTCCACTATTTTAGCGGGAGATAAGTCCGATTTTTCAATTGTTTTTGATCCCTCTGGGCCTGGATTGAGTAGCGCCACTGTCAATATAGCCAATTCTGATTCTGACGAATTATTATACAGTTTTACCGTTCAAGGAACAGGGACAGGAAGTCTGGCTCCGGAAATTTCGGTAATAGGATCTGGGAATCAAATTGTTAGTGGTGACTCGACTCCGAGTGTTTCTGATTTAACAGATTTTGGCACTGTTGGAATCAGTGGTGGAGCTTCTAGCACCCATGTTTTTCAAGTTGAGAATACAGGTGGATTAGATTTGAACTTTACGGGTTCTCCTCGAGTTCAAATTCTAGGTGCGCACGCTAGTGACTTTACTGTTTTAACCCAACCAAACAGTCCGGCGCCTCCTTTGCTTCCAAATGATTTTTCGATTTCTTTCTCCCCTAGTGTATTAGGATTGAGAACTGCGCAAGTTAGTATCGAATCTGATGACGTGAATGAAAATCCTTTTGTCTTCGATATTCAAGGCTCGGGTGGAATAGTAACTACAACAACTACGACAACAACAACAACTAC
>CALKYB010000164.1 GCA_938003565.1 uncultured bacterium | reverse complement strand
TTAAAAACTCTGCTTTTTCTCCTCTTTATTATGGGACTTCAGAGTACTCTGATTAGTCCTTGTAAGTATGGAATTATGCCTGAGATTCTCAAGCGAGAGAACCTTTCTAAAGGCAATGGAGTGTTGGAATTTTTAACCTTTATGGCGATTATTATTGGCACTGGACTGGGTTCTTGGCTGAAAGCATTTTCTGATGGTGCTTTTTTGATACCGGGAATAACAGTAGTTACCTTTGCTATTATTGGTTACGTGACGAGTTTGCGAATACCTGCTCAAGAAGCAGGGGACCCAACTGCTAGATTTCCCAGTAACCCCTGCAGTGAAGTTTTCCAAACCTTTAGAGAAGTGCAGAAGAATAAGAACCTTTGGCTGGTTTTTCTAGCCATAGCATTTTTCTGGTTTCTAGGTTCCTATGTGCAACTCGGAGCGTTTATCTATGTCGGGGCTTTGGGCGGCGACTATGATGTTATGTCAGGAATATTTCTTACCGTACTTGCAGTAGGAATTGGCGTTGGGAGTATTGGAGCAGGAATTGTCTCTGGCGGAAGAGTTGAGCTGGGGTTAGTCCCAATAGGTATGGCTGGGATGGGGATCTCCTCGTTATGCCTTTCTATATTTGGTGGTTTTTTCAAATTAGCTTTAGTTGCTGCATTTTTTATCGGGGTCTTTGCGGGAATTTTTATTGTGCCTCTTGATGCTTTTCTTCAGGAGAAAAGCCCGGATCAGGTGAGAGGTAAGTATATTGCAGCCAGTAATTTTCTCTCTTTTTCAGCTGTTATTTTTGGCGCCTTGCTTCTTTGGTTGATGGTGGGATTGTTGGGTCTAACTGGTAGAGAGTTATTCTTTCTGATGGGAGTTTTAGCCATAGGTTTTACTTTCATAGCGGTTCGAGCAATGCCTGAGATGTTAGTGCGCTGTTTGAACTGGCTTCTGACTAATCTTCTCTATCGCACTAAAGTAGTCGGCTTAGAGAACATCCCTAGTGATGGGGGTGCTCTTATTGTTTGTAACCATGTTTCTTATGCAGACGCTTCGTTGATTCTTGCGCACACTAAGCGACCAGTAAGATTTTTAATATTCAAGCCTATTTACGAAAAGCCACTGGTTAAGTTTTTTGCACAGACCGTTCAGGCTATTCCGGTTGAGTCTGGAGCGAACCCGAAAGAAACCATGGAAGCTCTTAAGAAAGCTCGGCAGATGGTGAGCGAGGGAGAGCTTGTTTGTATTTTTGCTGAAGGTGCTTTGACAAGAGTTGGAAACCTACTGTCCTTTAATAAAGGTTTGGAGAAGATAGTTAAGGGCTTGGATGCGCCAATTATTCCGGCTTGTTTGGATCAGCTTTGGGGAAGCGTGTTCAGTTATTCTGGGGGTAAAGTTATTAGGAAGTGGCCGAGGCAGATTCCATATAGGCTGACATTAGCTTTTGGTGAGCCACTTCCTCCGACTTCAAAGGCTTGGGAGGTTCGTCAAAAAGTTCAAGAGTTGGCAGCTGACTTAGCGATTGCAAGAAAATTGGAAGCCCAGCCTCTTCAACTTCGATTTGCCAGGGAGGTCTGGCGTCACCCTTTTAGGGTTTGTCTTAAAGATACATCAGGGAAGGAACTTAGCTACATACAAACTTTGATAGCCTCACTTTTTGTTTCCCGTGCGATTTCTAAGAGAGCCGAGAGTGGGATGGTGGGAATTCTTCTTCCTCCTTCTGTTGCAGGGGTAGTTTGTAATCTTGCGACACTCTTTTCAGGAAAAGTTCCTATTAATCTTAACTATACTGCTTCGGCAGAAGCTCTAGAGTCGGCTTTGGCTCAGTGTGAAATAAACACGATTATTTCTTCAGCCGAGTTTTTAGAAAAAATTCCTGGTGAGTTGCCCAAATCGCGAAATGAACAGATTATAGAAGCTAAGCAACTTTTTTCAGCGGATGTTCAAACCAAACTAAAGGCTTCTCTTGCTAGTTTGATATTTTCTCTAGACTGCTTTCCTCTTAACTGCATGGCGAGGAAGTTTGCTTCGACAAAGCCGGCGAGTGAGTCTCTTGCTACAATTATATTTTCTAGTGGAAGCACTGGAGAGCCAAAGGGAGTGAAACTGACTCATGCTAATATCGGGGCAAATCTTGAGAGTTTGTACTCTGTATTTCAAGTTGGTGAAAAAGATAGTTTGGTAGGTGTGTTACCTTTGTTTCACGCCTTTGGTTTTACCGGAACTTTTTGGTTGCCTCTGCTCTCCGGTGTGAAAGCGGTTTACCATCCGAACCCAATTGATGCAGCAAAGATTGGTGAAATAGCTCAAAATGAAAAAGCAACGATTCTAATGAGCACTCCTACTTTTCTAACTGGTTACCTGAGAAAATGTAAGCCAGATCAGTTTGAGACTCTAAAGCACGTGATTGTGGGCGCTGAGAAATTATCGCCTAGACTAGCTAGTGCTTTCGAGAAACGCTTTGGAGTGGAGCCCCTAGAGGGCTATGGGGCCACGGAGCTCTCACCTGTTGCTATTATGAATGTTCCTGATTTTCGGGATAGTTATACAAAGCAAACTGGTAACAAGCCTGGCACTGTTGGACATCCGCTGCCAGGCGTGGCCGTGCGAATTGTGGGAATTGAAGACGAGTCCTCACTAAAGCCTGGAGAAGATGGGCTTATGTTGGTAAAGGGGCCAAATGTGATGCAAGGTTATTTAAATCAACCAGAAAAGACGGCAGAGGTTCTTAAGGATGGTTGGTATAAAACGGGTGATGTTGCAAAACTCGACTTAGATGGCTTCGTAACTATTACTGATAGGCTTTCTCGCTTTTCAAAAATCGGTGGAGAAATGGTGCCCCACATAAAAGTGGAGGAGGCTATTTTTCAGATTGTCGGAGATGGGTTAGGAGAGAGCTTTAGCTGCTCTGTAACTGCAGTACCAGATGAGAAGAAAGGCGAGAAACTAGTCGTTTTATCTACGTCTGAGCTAGATTATTCTAAAATTTCATCTGTGCTATCCGAAGCAGGCCTACCTAATCTCTGGATTCCGAAGAAAGATAGCTTTTTTAGAGTTGATGAAATTCCACTTCTTGGTAGCGGAAAGACGGATCTAAAGCAGGTTAAAGCGCTAGCTAAAGAGTTCATCGCAAAAGAGAGTTAAGTCCCAATCGAGGTGATTAGGGCTTTTTTCTATTTCAGATCGGACGTCCGATTCTTTTCCCTAGGCGTTTTGTTAGAGGCTTTTTGTACAATAATGCTAGATTTAGCGCGAAAAAAACTAAGGCTAGGCCAAGTAGGCCGATTATAAGGCAAAGTATTAGATACTGAAATAATGGAATTAATGACTGCATTAGGTAATTAGTTTCTTTTAATTATGGGGTTTTATACTGGCTATTTGCTTGGTTCTAGATTGATATTTGTCCCTCAAAACAAGGTAGAGAGGTAGACGAGCCTGAGCTTTAAAAGATTCATTTTAAATTAGCTAACTTGGGAAGGTCATCTGTTATTTTTTGCGGGACCTTACCCCCATTGTTAACAATTGGGAAGCCCCATCGTTTTAGATTGATCGAATCCTCTGAAATATATTTACTAATTGCCCACAATTCTATCTTGTCGTAGCGGGTATCTTGAGCCTATATTAGCCAACAACTGGGCTAGCTTTACTTGTTTCTTCTCGCTGGCCCACAACAACAGACCACGTTGCACCAACCTAAATTGCGTTAATGTTTAAAGGTGACTTTCCATGTCTAGTAGAGCGAACACTTCCAACCAACAACAATTCAGTTGTGGAACTACTAATTGTAAGATTTTAAAATCATCATTGATTAAAAGAGGCGTTATGAAAAACACTTTGCTTTCACTTTTATTTATTTGTCTATCTTTTGGTAATTTTGCTTTAGCTCAAAAAGAGATCGTTAAGAACGACTCTGAGATGCAAGGAGAGTATAGTGGTATTCGGATCAACGCGGGCGGTGAAGAGTACACTGACTCGGACGGGAATGTCTGGAAAGCGGATACCTACTACACGGATGGCGATACGTTTCTTACCTCCTCGCCGGTTTCTGGTACGATTGGTTCGGAGCTTTACCAGTCTGAGCGTTGGGGAGCAGACTTCTCCTACGACATTCCAGTAGCTGATGGGGATTATCAAGTAGTTATTCACCTAGCGGAGATATTCTTTGAAGACTCAGGAAACCGTGAATTTACCATTATGGCCCAGGGGCAGCTCGAGATTGAGGGGTTGGATGTTTTTGACCTGGTTGGAAATTTTGCAGGGTATGAGGTGGTAATCGATGTAGAGGCCTCTGATGGTGAAATTAACCTGAATTTCCTTGGTGTTTCAGACAATGCGAAAGTCTCAGCAATTGAGATTATCTCGTTGAATGACATGAATATGGTCACTACAACTACAACGACTATGCCGGATGTTGATGGTACCACTACCACGACTACCACCACTCTTCCTGATTCATCGTCTTCTTCTAGTTCTTCTGATGACGGAACAGGATCTTCTTCCTCGTCATCATCTTCTGGTGACATGGTTGATGAAATATTAACTTCGATTCTTCGGCTAAATGCTGGTGGACCAGATTATGTTGATACAGCCGGTAACCTTTGGGTGGCAGACCAGTTTGAGATGGGTGGATTTTTATACTCCGTTGAAAACGAGATTCTTTTAACCGACAACGATCCACTTTACCAAACAGAGAGGTATGGAGACTTTACTTACAGTCTTCCTGTGGATCCAGGGGTCTATCAAGTAGATCTTCACCTAGCAGAGATCTTTCATGATGGATTAGAGGATCGTCTCTTTACAGTGATGGCGGAAGGAGAAACTTTGATTTCTAGTTTCGATATTGTTGCTGCAGCGGGTGATGTCAATACAGCCCACGTTGTATCTTTTCGAGTGATGACTGAAGATAGTAGTATCGATTTAGACTTCTCCTCGAATTTCAACTTCGCCAAACTCTCAGGGCTTCAAGTCTTCTCTGTGATGGAAGACGACAGTGGTAGTAGTTCGTCATCTTCCTCTTCGGGAGGAAATGGTATGGGCGAGCTTCGAGTTAATTCTGGAGGTCCTGAATATGTAGATATGGCTGGGAATATTTGGTCAGCTGATAACTACTTTACTGGTGGCATGATCTATATGGATGACCAGGAAATTGATGGCACTTTAGATGATGCGATATACCAGACTGAGCGTTACGGTAATCCCTTCAGCTATGATTTCCCTGTTGAGAACGGCGACTATCAAGTGGTTGTTCATTTAGCAGAGATCTTTTTTGATGATATCGAAGAGCGTGTTTTCAGTATTTCAGCTGAGGGCGAAGCGGTCTTGGTTGATTACGACCTTTTTGCTTCTGGCGGATACTTTAGCGCGTCTCAATTAGTTGTTGATGTGACTGTAGTGGATGGAGAGCTGAATCTGGATTTTGATAGTATTGTGAACTTCGCTAAGATTTCAGGAGTCGAGGTTTTGGCAATTGAGGATGGAACCAGTTCTTCCTCGTCTAGCTCTAGTAGTGATGACGGATCTTCCTCATCTTCTACAAGTTCAAGTGATGATGGTTCTTCTTCCTCGTCTACTTCTTCTTCTGGAAACGACGATGATGATACTTTACTTGAGAACCTGGAGAGGTTGTTTGATCTGTTCTTACAATGGCTGCAAGATCTAGGAATAGATCTTGCAGATTTGGGGATTGTCGATACGACAACAACAACTACTACGTTGCCTTCGACAACAACCACTACCATGGCCTCGACAACTACCACAATGCCGCCGGTAACAACTACGAGCATTACTACTACCACTACTACAATTCCGGAGAGCACTACGACTACCTCAACCTTGCCTCCAACTACAACGACGTCAACCACCACCACGTTGCCTCCAACGACAACGACTACAACTACCACGACCACTTTGTCTACGACGACAACGACCACGTTGCCTCCAACTACAACTACCACGACGACAACTACAACGTTGCCTCCGACGACAACCACTTCAACATCGACAACCACAACGACAATGCCCTCTGGTTCGATCGATCCTGTTAATGTCAGCTGTGAGACTAGTCAAGAAGACTTCATGGCAGCTATGCTTACAGTGTTGAATGAGTCCCGTAACAGCCAACAATTTTGTGGTGATGAGTTAGCTCCTGTTGTTAGCTCGTTAGTCTGGAATGATAGCTTAGAACTCGCTGCCCAGAATCATTCTCAAGATATGGTTGTTCGAAATTTTGTTGCCCACGTGAACCCGGATGAGCAAGGAGTGGGGGATAGAGTGTCTGAAACTGGATTCACTTGGAGCTTTGTCGGTGAGAACATTGCCGGTGGTTATTCTAATGTTCAAAGCGTTCACAATGCTTGGATGGCTAGCCCTGGACATTGTCGGAACATAATGAGGTCTTCTTTTACTATGGTTGGAGCGTCATGTGTCAATGGTGGCCCATCTAACGACTATAGTGATTACTGGACAGTTGTTTTTGCAGCTCCTGCTGTTCTTTCCTAGATCTTTCTCGTAGCTGAGCTTAACGAGTCTTGGATACTAAAGTTAGGAGGGGATCGTTTTCTTCTAACTTGTTTCTAATCAAGTTGTAGATTCTGCATTTTACACGGTAGGCTGGTATCGGGATCTCCCGGCTAATTCCTATTGTCATATGATAACTGTCTTCCAACAAGGAAGTATTGATATGAGTAGGTAAAATTACGGGAGGCTCATCTTGGGGAGTAGGTTGGGGGTGAGGCTTAAACTATTTTGTTTTAGCGAGGAAGGAGCGAAAGGAAGCGACATGTGACCGAAATCGACATGCCGCTAAAAAAAACCCTTGGGTTATGTAAGTCTTTTGACGATTGAGAATTTCCCGGCGATTATCATACCTCGGTATGTCCGAGAGCCTGCGGGGATCGTTAGAGACACCGGTACGGTGTCCTCCCCACCGTCTACGCACGGTATGTTGTGTGCATTCACTAAGAATGCAGCCACACCGTGTTCATTGTAGAAGCTTTCCCACCATTGAAGTTTATTCATTCCAGTTTTCCTTATGTTGATAGAGCCTCCTACTCCTAAAAATACGAGGCTCCATCAATTGGTAATACTGAACAACCTTTAATTCCTACTTCGCTCCTTTAGTCTTTAGTAAACTAAAGCAACGATTATTCATTATGTTTGGTAGAACTAAGAATCTAGCATTTAGAAATAGGAGTAAGTGTGTTTAGTGTGGGTTTTTAAAATCCTTACTTAATGAGACTAAATTTAAATTCAACTGTTTGATTTATATTCTGATGGTAGAAGCGTATAATCTAAAAAATCTTCTATATTTCAAAGAACAGAATGATTGTTTAAGGATTCAACATTGGGTTGGGGCAGTTAAGGGTCTAGAAAATGCTGAGCCTTCTTCATTATTATGGATACTATCGAAAAAGGTGTTGCATTCAAATCTAGAGTTATAAGCGGCTCCGAGTGGCAGATATTTAGATATTGAAACTAGTTTATGACTACAAGACCGCAGGTCTTGGCTAGAAAAGAAAGTATCTTGCCGAAATTTATAGTTATTTCCGTATAGAGGGCGATATAATAAATTCTTTATACCAGCTACTCCCCTTTTATCCTGGCAACGAAAGTATAGTTTGGACCTCCTTCTACTTGCCAATTGGATGACCACATAATCCATTTTCCATCACTACTAACTGTCATCTTTGCTAAAGCGCTATATTCATGAGTGTTTGTAAATGACCAGCCCCAAAACTCAACCTCAGAGTTCCCGGAAAATACATTATAGCTATAGAGAACATTATTGCCATCACGCTGATTACTTGAAGCGTAGGCCCATCCTGGTCGATTAACTGCATGGCCAGAGATATGGCCGTATCCTATATTCGTTCCAGGGTCATCCATTTGATCAATCGGGTATGCTAGGTTGCTTTCCAAATCAACAACAGTATGATCCGCCCAGTGTACGGCAACCCAAACTTCTCTACCATTTGCATCCAACATCATATCTGCGTGCCCAGCATTTTCTATACCGTTGTATCGATCAAGCTCTGTCATGTTGTTCATATATTTATCGAATCGGTATTTCTTGTCAGCTATTTTGATTAAAACATAGTTTCCGTTGGGAGAGATGTCAGCATTATCGAGTTTGCCGGGATACTCACTAGTTTTAAAAAGTCGGGACCCTAAAATTTCTCCTGATTCCAAATTAACTACTTCTACTACTTTTCCATTTGGTGCTATGTAAGAAATCGCTGCAAGTTGGTCATCTAGGGTTTGAGCTCCTTCTCCAAATCCAAAATATCCTTTTGCTGGAGCTTGATAAATTAGTGTTTTCTCCTTTGTATCGCAGCGATAACGGTAAAGGGACGCTCCACTCCATCCAAAAAATAGGTCAGGGTCTTTATAACTCGCGAGAAACTCACTATTTAGGGGAAGATCGCAAATAACAGATCCTGTATTCTTGTCAACTACTAAACCTTTGGAAAACAGTAAGTCGTTATTCGCGGTAAACCCGGCTCTTCTAGAATATTGGTGAAGTAATTCTCCGTC
>CALKYB010000163.1 GCA_938003565.1 uncultured bacterium | reverse complement strand
TTGTTAGTGATCTTTCAACTGCTGTCACGGGTGAGGTGCAATTCGTAGACTGCGGCTTCAACGTAACCGCTTTATAAGGCCCCGCTTCGGGTATAGCTAGTTTTAAAACGCTTCTAAATCAATTTGAAGAAAGAGCCCCGTTGCGACGGCTTACTACTATAGAAGATTGTGGTAACACAGCTATTTACTTTGTTAGTGATCTTTCAACTGCTGTCACGGGTGAGGTGCAATTCGTAGACTGCGGCTTCAACGTAACCGCTTTATAAGGCCCCGCTTCGCGCTAGGTAATCTTCTTCTCATCGCTGCTAGGCACATTAGTGCGTCTTACTCTTCGGATTTTACTGCGGAAACCTCTACCATACAATTAGTCTTTGGCGACCAGAGACGAGGTTCCTATTCAACGAAGCGTAGGTGGTATTTGGTTAGGGAAAGCACAAGTTGAAGAAATACTAGAATAGAGCGAGCTAAATCACTCGATGACTTTGGGTGGAAGAGAGGGGTTTAGCTCATGTTGTTCGGCGAAGTAGCTAGGCGTCCGTTTCCTGAACCGCTACCGCTTAGTTGACTCGAAAGGAGAAAACCGTTTCAGCACCGTTTGGTGTTCCCGACTGGTCTAAAACTTCGAATCTTAGGGTGTGGATGCCAGACTCGAGGGAGGCTGGGATTTGATAAACTAAGTTTTCATCGCCACTTTTAGCAAAGAAGCTCTCGCCATCGTTGCCGTCTAGGTAGACTCTGTAGTGTCCGTTTTCCGGATTTGAATCGTCGCCCGGATTAGCAAGTTGAAAATTTTCGGCCTGAAGCATAATCAGGAACTCTTCTCCGGCATTAAAATTCCATCCATCAATAGGCTCTAGCACAACAAGTTTTTCTTGGTTGGGACCAATATTCCCAACAAACTCGGCCCCATCCTTGTCGCAGCTACAAGAGCTTAGGAATAATACTAGACTTAAAGAAGCTATGAATTTTAACACCCGATTCTCCCGATTTCTTGACCTTACAAATACTCCATCGCTCTCAGCAGCAATCTAAATCTAAAATGTGGTAATTAATTAAATTTTGAAAGATTAACTTCAATCGTTGGTGTGCTTAGAATACGATTCAATAGTATATGACGTCAATGAATAAATTTTGTTCTTGGAGAGTTAAGAGGTTAATTGGCAGTTGTTTCTTTTATTTAATACATTCAAGAGGTTAGAATTACATTCTCTCAAGAGTTTCTAAACCAAGTAGTTCAAGGCACTCCTTTAGGACTATTCCGGTAGAGTTAAATAGGTTTAAACGGGCCGTCGCAAGTTCTTCATCAACACCCGAAACTTTTAATTCTCCATAGGCTTTTGAAAATGTCTTGGCTAGCTCCAAGCTATACTGGGCTAGGTAAAAGGGATCGTTTTCGTCAACCACTCGACGGAGGACTTCAGTTTTTTCGCCTATTTTTAAAGCCAAGTGCCAAGCAGAGTCTTCCGTGAGTAAAGCAGCAGGGAATTCATTAGAGGTTGACAAATTTTGGGCGCTAGCACGCTCTTTAATCCCGTTGATTCTAGCGAGAGCGTAAAGAAGATAAGGTCCGCTGTCACCTTGAAAAGCTAAGGCATGATCCCAACTGAACTCAACATCTTTAATTCTAGTTTTAGAGAGAGTGCTAAAGATAATCGCACTTTTACCAACTGCCTCGGCAACAACTTGCTCATCTAGTCCATCAGGTCTAGTTGATACCTGCTCTCTATACGCAGCTAAAGCACGTTCACAGGCTTCATCAATGAATTCGTTAAGCTCGATAAAACTACCACCACCTCGAGTTTTCATGCCTCTGACGTGCCCAAATGAAGCATGTATAATGTTCTCGGCGTAGGGAGCTTCAAGTAGTGATAGGATACCGACTAGTTGTTGGAAATGGAGTGTCTGGGGCGCACCTACAACATAAACCGCTTTGTCGAACTGAAAATTTTCAGCTCTCCACTTAGCTGTCGCTAGGTCTCGTGTAAGGTAGAGTGAGCGACCGTCTTCAGTTGCAATCCGGGCGAAGCCTAATTTTTCATCAAGCTGCACCCCGAGGGCGCCTTCTGATTCTTGCAAGATATTAGCTTTTTCTAGGTCTTGGCGAACATCATCCAGCTTATCTGCATAAAAACTCTCTCCAATGTAGTGATCAAATTTAACTCCAAGACGGGCATCAGTTTTCTTCAAATAGTCTAAGGATATCTCTCGACACCATTGCCAAAATTCAACTGCATAATCTTCGCCAGACTCTAGGTCGACAAAATAAGCTCGTGCTTTGTCGTTAATGGGGGGATAGGATTTCTCTTCGACAGATAGAGTTTCAGGAGATTTTTCTTGTTTCTCTCTGAGGCTAGTTGTCTTTCGGTAAAGCTCGACTAGGGCTTTGACGCTAGCCTCTTTAGGCTTGCCCCAAAGCTCAGCTCCAACCCAAACGAACCCAAACTGAGTGCCCCAATCACCTAAATGGTCAACACTCGTCAGGTCATACCCCAGCTTGCGGTATACTTTGTCTAAAGAGTTTCCTATTAAAGTAGTGCGTAAATGTCCAACATGGTAAGGCTTTGCGATGTTAGGACTACTGTATTCCAGGACAACTTTA
>CALKYB010000162.1 GCA_938003565.1 uncultured bacterium | reverse complement strand
GACGGTTGTCCCAAAAGTCTCTCAACCGGAACTTTTTTAATTGTTAGGGAGTATGAAGGTTCTGACCGTCTCACCTAAAGAATTTTTAGGATATCGGAGATGCTCTGAAAGAGAAACTTTTTAAAGAAATGCTACTCTTATGAACGCATTTTCAATTTTTACTTCTACTCTCAATAACAACTGGCCCATTTTTATCAGTCGAGAAGCTTAATATCGTGCTTTACAGCGCTATATTGGGCTTTTCGACAACTTCGTTGTGCCAGCAATCTTGCTCTAGCCCAGCGGACTTATTGAGCTTGTCGGAGGGACTATTGTAAAATATTATTCTTAACTAGGTCAGACCTACTAATTGATATCTTAAATGCTCTCTCAGGATTCAATCAAAACGATTTTCGCTCGCTATTCACGATGAGCCTATTAGCTAAATAAACTCAAATAAACCAAACTATCTATAACTTTGACTAGCTTTCTTTACGGAGTATGTTACTCCCGTAGGAGTTGAAGCTCCACCTGACGGCGCTTCTGCTAATTCTAGTTTAGCTTTACCTGTTACTTTTAGATCCAGAGCTTGTATCACTCCGTTCATTACAAAGTTACCTTTTACATGTACGGGGGCATAAGGTGAATAAATCATCGCAAATATATCAGCACCCCCATTTAGTAAAAGCTGGTTGCCTGGGTTTGTCGTATGCAGTGGATCTGAGGTGTAGTAAATTTCAACTTGATGAGGAGCATTTGGTCCTCCTCCAACTAGGTCGCTTCCAGAGAACTGATAACCAACTATTTCTTGGGTGTATATAGTTACTTTCTCAGTAGGCGGAATGGTTCCAAACTTCAGAGTTCCGGAAATATCTATCTCATTAAAACCGTAAGGATTGACAGAATCAGTTAATGTGAGAGTCTTTCCGTTGTTAATTTTAACATAGTCATAACACTTTGGATCGGATGGTCCGAGGGTTGTGTTAGAGGTGATATTAAGATCTCCGTATGGTCCTCCTGGACAAACATCACTTCCATCCGGCTTTTTCCAGTCCGGATAGTATCCTGGGTCGGGTAAGCTGGCCCCACTTGCACAACTGGATCCTTCACAGACTTCATTTGCTTTCTCATGAGGACTCACTGTTGAACCTGTAGATGTTACCTTGCCATAGATGTGGCCTTTTAGACTGATATCTCCCTCCGACTCCAGATTACAATTGGCCCGCGGAGCACTTTTGACCCAGTTTGTGCCATCGTGGACCCACTTGAAAGAATAACAAGTAGAATTCGCGGATGAGGTTGTTATTTTATTTTTACCTATGAAGCCAGCTGGAGCAGCGCCACCGACTGCAGAGAAGATATAAGAGTACATATGAACACCACGGTCCGGGTTGTTACCGGTCATGGCATCCAATCTATATATTGGCTCATAGTGTGTCGTAGCATCCTGTGCCCAAACCATAACCAGTCTTACGTTGGCTGGTCCAAGGTCTGCACTTTTAAAACTATTGACTGGGTTAAAACTTCCAGTTGGGTTAGGAAAGAACGGCGTGCCGAAACTATCGTTATTACTAAGCATTGGGGCTTTGGTAGTCCCAGCAATTTTCATCATAGTTGGGGTTTTGAAAAACACTCCTTCGTTAGTTCCGAGTGATGGATCGCCAAAAGCAAAATGAGTTTCGAATTTAGTTTTCTCATATAAAGGAAACATTTTGTCTGAATTCTCTCTTAGCCAAACCATTGTTTTATGAACTGACTCTTCAACTTCGTAGAATCTTGTGGAGTGAAGTTTAACCGCATTCCTGACTTTTGCTGAATTTTTAGAAGAGTTAAGCATCCCCACTGAAACAACAGAACAAAGACCAAGCACTATGATTACAGTAACCAGCAACATACCTTGCTCTGAGGAGTTCGTTGACTTTAATCGTCCTAAAACTTTTTTAGAAAACATAAACATGCATACTTCTCCGAAAAATCAATCGAGTTTAGGTAGGTTATTCCTTATTACCCAAATCCCAACTAATTAGCGTTTCTAAAACCAATAACTCAAATTTCTTAAGCCAAACTTTTGGGTAACTTCTGATGAGTAAGTGTTGCCGTCACTCATCTTCTTTCCACTCTCTACTACCACCGTAACCTCTATAGCCCGAAGTGTATCAATAATGTCTGTATCGACTAGGGGGAGTGTCAAACTGTTGCCATTTTCGTCCTGGTAGTCGAATTGAAGACTAGCATTTTCTGCAACCACTACAGGTCCCGAACCAGAATTTCTAACTATTTCATCGGTGATAGTATCGTGGCTGTACTCAATAATGGGGACTACTTCGAACATACTACCCTTGTCGAACGTTGCTCCAGCTCCGGTGACAATACCACCTACTGTCACAAATTTGCTAGAGTGATTAACCGCTGAGACTACGGCGTACAAACCATGTTCTCCGCCAATAACTCCATTTGAAAGGTAAATTGGATCGTTGACTACTATGTTTGAAGTATCAGTAAGATGAATATTAGTGTCAAAAAGTGGGTTGAAATCTTGAGTTAAGAGCTCAACATCCCCCGACTCGTTCATCCTAAATAGAATTTTATTAGTTGCGATAGAATCAATTAGGATTGGAAGCGAGACGGTTGGATCTGAAAGTCCAGCATCACCAATTTGGAACTGTGATTGTTCAAAAGGGAGGCCGTTGCCAAGTATTCTTAAGTCAAAACCTATATTTTGTACAACTGCCTGAGCTTGAAGAAATGTTGAAATTCTAATTTGATTATCTCTTGATTGCTTAGTAGTCGAAAGATATTGTTGCATGGTGAAAAGTAGCATAATTGATGCTATTGCGATTGAAACTAGAACCTCAAGCAGGGTGATTCCCTGCTCATTCTTAAGAGTCTGATGACTATCTATACATTCAGTCATTGTTTCTATTTCCATTTTGAAAAGATTGTTTTTAACTCAAGATTTGTTGGAGCATAGTCCGAGTTTGATGTCACGTTAACTGTAACAGAGCGTGACTCATCTGCGTTGACGACAACTGTAGTCTGGCGCGTAAAAGAGCAGCCAAAATGAGGCCATGAGACATTTGTTTCAGTAGCATTGAATGAAGAATCTAGATCTGGCACCGGTATAGTGGCTAGTTCTTCAATTTTGGTACTGGCTAGGCTATTCGCTATGTGATTGAACTCTGTGATTTTTGAAGTTTGAAGTGCCGTCGATACGCTCCGCACAATCCCCATACTCATGACACCGGCGATAAGCAGGCTAACCAGTATTTCGATAATACTAAATCCCCTTTCACTTTGGACATCGTTCTGAGAGTGAGCATCTGCAAGACCGGATGAAAAGAATAAATGTGTAATATTTCTATATCTTGGATAATTTCTAAACATATTTAAAGACTCCTGTTCCAAGTAATAGTCCAGAAGCAAAATCCTCTCTGACATCTTTAATTTTAGAGTTAAGAGTGAACGTGACATTAGTCACTACACCAGACTGATTAATACTCTGTCCTCTAGAATTGAAAATTGCTATCGAGCTTGCTGAGATTTGTACGTCGCCAGGCACCTCCCTACTTAAAATGACTGAATCAGGCTCAGGGTCGCCTACAATGTCATAATCTAAATAGTCACAACCAAAAGTGTAATCTTTTCCGGAGGCATTAATAGAAAGAACGCCGCGGCAGCCTTCAGTAATAGAATATGCTTGGGCAAATTTTATGTCTTCAAGTAGTTGAGCTCTTGCGTTGAATCTATTAAAACTATTTTGCATCACTCCCATTTGAGGGATTGCCAACACACTCACTATGGCTAGTACGATGATACCAACCAATAGTTCCAGTAGCGATGCACCAGTTTCACTTGTTCCAATATTTCTTTGATCATTCTCTGGAAGCATCGTTTTTACTTTCTTATTGTTTGCTCTAACCCTCAAAGAAAGTTCGACAAATTACCGCCAATTCTTGAGATAAAAATCTTATTTTATTGAGAATTTATAGAGCAGGGCTTGATAGTTGAGTGTTTGATCGAAAAAGCTCAATGATTACAAATTGTTTAAATATTCTTTTGAGACAATTTTATTGAAGGCAAGTGTGATTTGTTAGACGTATGTAATCATTTAACGATCTCAGTTACTTAGCAACTGAGCTACTGGTTTCATAGAGGATGCTTTTAATTATTCAATAGGGGAAGTTGTTAAAGCCGAAGAAATTCCACCTATGAATAATATTCCATAAGGTTCGCCGCTTTTCTGGACACCGATGCTTCATAAACCAGCAGATCTGGCGTATATGCTATACTGCCTTTATGAGGAGAAGAAGGTGGGCTAAAAGATAAGTGAATCAGTAAAACAAGAGGCTCTAAAGCTGGTAGAAGAGCACGGAGTGAAAATAGGTCAAGTTTGCAATGAACTTGAGGGAAGCCGTCCAACCCTCGACCGGTGGCTAAAGGTGTATCGCACAGTAGCGAGTAAGGGGATTAGAAGGCTGAATTGAATCTTCTGAGAAAAAACGTTAAGACCCTCAAGTTAGAGAAAGAGATTTTAAAGAAAGCGACGGTATATACTGAAACCACTATAA
>CALKYB010000161.1 GCA_938003565.1 uncultured bacterium | reverse complement strand
TTCTTTTCGAACCTGAACCACTAGAATTCCCTGATTAATCGCAGGAATAAACACCGGGGGCTCCAATCTAATGGTATTTGCAGGTGAGAGGCCTAAGCGATTTAATCCGGCTTCGGCTAAAACCACAGCATCTAGATTCTTTGTCTCTAGATAGCCTAATCTCGTCTCCACGTTCCCACGAACTTCTACAATTTTAAACTCTGGATTTAGGGCCAGCAATTGAGATGATCTGCGTTCACTAGCAGTCCCAATGGAAGCATTTTTGGGAAGATCTGCGAGTGTAGCTACCTTAGAAGAGGATACTAAAACATCAAATCGTGAAGCTGGATCAGGTAGTGGAACTAGCTCAGTTGAGGAGTCAACTTCAACTGGTACATCTTTTGCTGAATGAAGCGCGGCATCAATCTTACCATCTACCAAAGACTCCTCAATTTCCTTGATCCAATCAACCTTATCTCGAAGAGCTGATTCCTTGCCAAAATTTTCTGATTTAGTGTCTCCGGAAGTTTTTATAAATCTCAGCTCAGTGGCAAACTGGTCTCTTAACAAATCAGAAAAGAGCCGCCCTTGTGTCATAGAAAGATTACTACCTCTAAGGCCAACAATTAATTTTTCGCTGGAAACCATAGTTTTTAGGTTTTCAATCCAGAGGATGAAAACTCTCCTATCTTACTTCCATACTTCAAAGGCATTGGTAAAGTAGTGATAAGCGGCGTAAAGCACTTCTCCTTAAAAAGAAGAATAACAGTTGAGCCTAGGTAAAAAGAGCCTAACTTTGCTCCCTTTTCCAAGGTTAAATCATCGTATTGCTCCACTTCAATTTTTGATCGTTTGCTGCGATCAGTTAAAGAAGCGTTGCCACGCATAGAGCTAAACTCCAGTCGAATCGATCCGACATTAGTGGCCCCTACCAACACCAATACAAATTCACCATTCTCCGCCTCACACTCCAAAATAATCCTTTCGTTGATCGCAAAAAGGGATGGTATGTTCCTAACAGACCAGTTGTTTACTGGCCACAGGGCTCCGGGAACAAGAACAGCTTTTTTGATAGAGGCTGAAATTGGCATGTGAACATTGTGATAATCTTTAGGGGAGAGATAAATATTAGCACAAATTCCATTGATGTAAGATTGAGCAAGATCTTCTGAAACTAAGAAATCAACCAAACTATAAGAACTTCCTTTAGCCTGAATTAATGAGTCTGCGGAAAAATCTTCCATGACTACTAACGAACCATCAGCTGGTGAACAAAAATCACTGTCTAGCGGACGGCATCCATCTTTCAAATCACGCACAAAAAAATCAGAAAGACTATTGAAGTCCTCCAAAGAATTCTTGACTTCACTCAAGTCCACTTTATAAAACGAAACATAGGCATTTATTATTGGAGCCAATAAAAATCGAGGAAGCTTCGCCTCGGCAAACAAACCGGTACAAGCACTAATGAGGTTCTTAGGAACCAAGCTTAATATTTTGATAACTATGTTCAAGATTGAATTCTATGGAGTTGAATACTAAACTCCAAAATCATATCACTTAGAAGAGCAAATCTCCATCCTAAGACCAGGTATAGATAGCAGCTAGGCTAATGCTGAAACCAACCAGAATCATCCTCGGAACCATCGAGCAAAGAGATCGCTATGCCCGGCAAAAAGTAAACCACTTCTTCAAAACTACTATTTGAAGCTGAAGATTTTTCTACAAGCGGTGAGACATCAAGAAACTCTGTGACGGGCTCATCGGAACTATAAAAGCCAAGGCATAAGAAAATCAACGGGAAGGCAAAGTAATGTTTTTTAATCATAAGGTTTTCTCAGAAAAATACTCTTCAAAAAACAACCTAGCTAGCGCAGAGCTTCCAATTTTTCCACCACCAGAGTCAACAACCAATACAGCAACTGAAAGATCGGGCTGGTCAGCAGGAGCACTTCCTGTAAACCATAAATATCGTCCTCGTGGATTTTTACCACTTAAGGTTCCTGTCTTTGCAGCCACCTTCACATTTTTAAGAGCTGTTTTTCTCCAACGACGAAACTGTTTTTTACTAGTCCCCGAGGTAGAAGTTTTTAGCATCATGTCATTCAACTCACGCGCAGTTGAAGACAAGAGCACCCGCCCCCAGGGTTGAGTTTGAGCATTATATAAGTCCTCACCCTCTTTACTCGCGATTGATTCAACCAGATATGGCTTCATCATCACACCGTCATTCGCAATGGTCGCCGAGAGCAGTGCTGCATGTAGAGGGCTAATGCTAACGTCTCCGAAACCAGCAGCCGTACGAGCAAGTTCAAAGTCATCCTTAATTTCCCCGAAGCCGCTACTCTCAACTGGCAACTCTTCTGTGAAACTTTCCATAAAACCAAACCGCTTTGCATAGTCTCCCAATATATCACTATTGAGATTCTTTAAAGCTACACGCGCAAAAACAGGGTTCACCGAACGCCCCATGGCGTCGTCTAGTTTCATTTTCCGTGTATCAGTTTCAGTGTCCGGCTTATAGTTTGACTTGTTTAAAGAATAATCTCCACCACGATATTTGATTTCACTTCGACCGCTAAGCCCTGACTCTTCGATTGCAGCTGCACCCGTTACTATCTTAAAAAGAGACGCTGCTGGAAACCCGGAACGAAGGGCAAGGGGTAGTTCCTTCTTCTCAGTAACACTTCGACTAGCCAAGGCTTTGATCTTACCTGTTGAAGGCTCTATCGCGACAATGGCACCATTCTTTACTTGATAGCGGTTCAGTAGCTTAGTCGCGGCATCCTGAAGTCTCTTATCAATTGTAAGCTCAATTTTTTTTCCAGCGTGCATTTGGTTGACTTTGGCAAAACCAGCCTCGCGAAAAAAAGACTTGTCTAGCTTCGGCAATCCAGACTCTAGGAATTGCAGCTTTGGTCGCACCTTAGTAATTTTAGGAGATTCGGTTGATTTTGCTACCTTCTTTGGCTTTACAATTTTATCCTTTAGACGCCCAAGCTTCACTGCAGAACTTTTAGAGGGAGTGACTGTGTCAATCTTTCCAAAAGTAGCACTCTTCTCAAAAGAGGCCTTAACAACAGATGGCTCTTGTTTCTGCGTGTCAGAAGAATCAAACAAAAGCCCGGATAAACCACCAACTGCAATCACAAGAGCTAGCTGGGGAGAAAAGAAACCTAAGAAACGTGAGTCTCTGGAAGCTACTCCAGGAAGTTTGAGGGTAGGCGTAAATCTAGTTGGAGATTTGGTGTGAGTCCTGCGGCTAACACTTCTATTCCCCTTAAGAGATTTAGATCTTCGATTTAAACCTTTCGGTTTATAGACATACATCTCGAAACTCCACTGAAGAATCCGGGACAAGGATTCTCCTCTAAGCAAACAAACAATACTCTGAGCTGACAGCCACTCAGAAACCATCCATCCTCACAGAGTAATTTACCCAACCCCAGTTGGAGGACCCAACCAGAAGAGACTTACTCTATTTCAAATGACGGAAACCTAAGCGGTCACCCGACTAACGCCCCTCAAAAAGCGTGAGCACCCAGAAATCCTGAGAAATAAAAGGAAATAGTGGATTTTAATAGCGAAAACACACTGAACCCCTCGAACATGAGCAATTTAGTGGGCCTAGTGCCATCAGTCAAGCACATTTTTCATGGATTGTAGATAGTTAAGCTACTTATCCCAAAGGTTCAGAAGCGTTCCGAAGGTAGGTATCTGCCTCGGCAAGCCTCTCATGTGTCCCAGCGTCATTCCAATACCCAGTATACTTGGAAGCCCCAACCTCTCGGCCCTCTGCTAATAGTTTGGGATAAACATCTTGAGTAATGCTAAACACACTTACCTCAGGCATAAAATTGAAAACTTCTTTCGATAGCACCTGGACTCCAGTGTACATTAGCCTTTCGTCTGGATCCACTTCTCGAAACTTTTCTTGCAAAAACTCTACAACTTTCAACTCTCTACTAACACCAATCGTCCCATAAGACGCCGCGTTTACATCCGGTCGCAACAACATAGTCGCGATTCTTTCTTCTCCGGCCTCAAGATGATCTTTAACAAACGAGTTTAAATCAAATTTGGGGTCAATCACTACATCGCTGTTAATCGTTAAAAGATTGTCATTGCGAAGAAATTTTTTAATATTCTTTATTCCCCCTCCAGTCCCAAGCAGTTCCTCTTCTTCCACCAACACAATATCCAAGGAATCCCCAAAACGACTTTCAAGATACTGCCGCAATACATTTTTCAAATAGAATGAATTTACAATAATTCGAGAGAAGCCATTGCGTTGTAGTAGTTCGATATTCCACTCAATAAGAGGCTTCCCAGCAACTTCCACTAATGGTTTGGGAACTGTTTCAGTTAGCGGGCGCAATCTCGTCCCCAAGCCAGCAGCTAAAATAAAGACATCTATGGCCAAATCTCACCTATCGAAAATTATACTAGTTTATCAAAGGAAAGCGCCTTGGAGGCGCCTTCCTCTATCTTTTCACACTTTGAACACAAGTGATCCAATACTTTTTGATAATTCATCGAACCATTGAGAGCCACAATACTTTCTAGAGTTTGCCCAATTCTAAACAAAGTCCCGGGAATCCACTTTCGATACTTTTCCAACTGCCTTTCGGAAGCTAACTTTTCAAATCGCCCAACAACCTTTAAATCCCGCTGCAGCAAACAGAGGTTGTATTCCTGTAAAACTGACTTCCTATCATTAAAATTATTCAGGAAACTCTCGAGAAGCATAAAGTAGCGCTCTTCTCCTAAGAGAATGTCAGTGCCTCGGTCATTTAAGAAACTAGCAACATCATAAGTGGCGGGTCCCATTAAAGCATCTTGAAAATCTATTACCCCAACCTGACCCTTTGCATCTAGGTGTAGGTTCCAAGCATGAAAATCTCGGTGACATAAAAACCTAGGACAGCCTGCAAGCTCACTCGAGAGTTGGCTAAAAAACTTCTCGATTAAACCATTGTCGTAATCACAAGCTTCTAGAGAAGAAAGATAAAAATCTCTAAATTCACAAACTTCTTTAAAATAGACTTCTTCAGTAAAAGAGCGATTAAACGGAAACTTATCCCCTCTCCCCTTCAATGCCTGAATTTTAATAATCTGATCTAAAGCCATTTTAAAAAAACCATCTATCTCGGCATCAGAAAAGCCATCGCGATCTGTAGAAATAATACTACCTAAAGAGAGATCACTAAAATCTTCTAGCAAAAGAAAGCCCTTTTCTCTCTCGTCAACGTAAACTTGTGGAACATTAATATCGCTTTCTCTAAAAAACCGGCCTAAGGTCACGAAAGCATCTTCAGGAGTTAAACTAATTTCTCCACCTGAAACCTCTCCAACCATTGGCCCAGATGAAGTTCCAGGATCAAACTTCATTGCTACGCAGGTGGAAGGAAACTCCTCTCCCTCAGCTTCGATTAAAAGTCTATAGTAGCGTCGACCCGAGGCATCAGGAACCAGAGGATCAATTTGTTTTACTTCTCCAGAAGTAAGCCAATTTGAAGCTATACTTCTAAGAGCACTTTCTACCTCTAATATTTCAGCAGAAGAATCTTCTGACATAACAACAGAACTCCCTAAACACACGCCTAAAAACACTTACCTAAAAATTCAAGCACGACAGTGCTTGGTCGCAAAACTTTAGTTTGGCGACAGACCCATTTTACAGTGATCTAGCCCGATGCTACTATCCTCAACTAGTTGAAACATCACTTTTGGTAGCATATGACTGACCCTGCTCCTACAATTGAAACCACACTCCGAGATCCCCTGCCCTCCGGACTCTACGTGGTAGCTACACCCATTGGCAATATGGAAGATTTAAGTCCCCGGGCCGTCTCTATCCTGTCTAGAGTCAATTTGATTCTTTGCGAGGACACACGAAGCTGGAGGAAGGTTTCATCTAGATTTAATATCACAAACAAATTCCAGAGCTATCACAACCATAATGAAATTGCCCGCACGGAACAGCTCATAGAGAAGCTTGAAGAAGGCGACTCAATGGCCTTAATTTCCGATGCTGGAACCCCTGCCATTTCCGACCCTGGATATAGGTTGATTAAAGCCTGCCATGAAAGTGGCGTCAAAGTATCACCTATTCCAGGACCTTCAGCTGTTATTGCCGCCCTCTCAGCATCTGGACTTGAATTAAATGAGTTTCAATTTCTAGGTTTCGCGCCAGTAAAACCTGGAAAACGACAAAAACTAGTTGAGCGAACCTTAAACTCTGAAATGACTTCCGTTTTTTATGAAAGCCCCCACAAACTTCTTAAAACACTAACCTTAATTAAAGACCTGGATAGTCAACGTGAGATAGTGGTCGCCCGGGAAATCAGCAAGAAATTTGAAGAAATAACTCGAGGCTCAGCTCTAGAGATATTTGAGGATTACTCAAAGAGAAAATCTATTAAAGGTGAATTTGTAATAGTTGTTTCCAGACATGATAAGAAAAAAACTTATAGGCTAGACCTCTAGTTAGCTTAGACAATTAAAATATAGCATACAGTGCCCAAAACAAACTTCCTTAGTTAAATCAAAGAGTAGCTAGGCTACTGAGAAAAACTTAATTTCTTCTTGGCTCGAACCTTAATCCCCTCAGCTGGAATGAAACGCTCCCCATATATTTTTGAAAACTCTTCTAAGTCCTTATATATGGTCTCAGCCCCAACCGTATTGGCGTAGTTAATTGCACCACCTCGAAATGGAGCAAAACCAGTTCCCATTACAGAGGCTAAGTCTATTTGCCCAGCTGCTATAGGCCCAGGCTCACCACACACTCCTTCATCCAAACAACGAACAGATTCATTAATAAAGGCATAAATTAAACGTTTACCTATATTCTCTTTAGGTGTAGCGGCACGTTTAGTCTTATCCGAAAGTCCAAGAAGAGATTCTACTTCTGGATTAACAACTCCCTTGGATTTGGGATCAGAATAACTATAAAAACCTTTTCCAGATTTTTTTCCGTACATTTCTTTCGCTACTAGATCTTCAGCAAACTTAGGACCCTGCATTCGAATACCATAGGCACTCTCAATAATTTGAGACACCTTAGCAGCAACATCTAAACCAATTTCATCCAAAAGCCTGAGTGGCCCCATCGGCATGCCAAAATTCTTTGCTGCCTTGTCAATCTCAGACACCGAAAAGCCTTCATCTAAAAGATGAGCAGCTTCAACCAAGTAAGGCGTTAATACACGGTTCACAAGGAAGCCAGGAACATCGGCGACCACGACTGGATACTTGCCGAGCGAGTCGGTCATAGCAGCAGCCAAAGCTACGGCATCATCGGAGGTTTTATCACCCCGGACTATCTCAACGAGCATCATCTTCTCTGCGGGATTAAAAAAGTGCATGCCGATAACCTGTTGTGGTCGATGCAAACCTTCAGCAATATCAGATACAGAAAGCGAGGATGTGTTTGTCGCTAATACACAACTGGGGTCGACTATCTCCTCAATTTTCCCCATTACAGTACGTTTAATTTCCAGATCTTCTATTATAGCCTCAATTACAAGACTAGTATCGGCAAACTTAACCAAATCATCGGTTAGAGTTAAGTTTGCCAGACATTTTCTTTTTTTATCGTCGCTAAAAGATCTGCGTCCGTTGACTATTTTTGAAATCTTTTCTTTCGCTTTATTACGAGCCTCCGCAACTCTATCAATAAGAACAACGGGTGTACCTGACATCAAAAAGGCTGCTGCTATTCCTGCCCCCATAGTTCCAGCCCCGATCACTCCCACAGAGGATGACTCAACTACAGTTTTGGCACTCTTTCCAACCTTCGAAGCTTCTTCAGTTAAGAAATAAACATGAACTAACGACTTACACTCAGGTGTAATAATCAATTCTCCAAGCTTTTTGGCCTCAAATTCGTAACCACTACTGGTCCCATTATCTAGACCATCAAAAACAGATTCAACTGCACAAACAGGCGCTGGATAATGCCCTTTGGTGGATCGCTGCACACCTTGCAATGTTTTCTTTTTGACAAAGGCGCGTCCTAAAGACGTCCCTGCAATTAGTTTATCAACTAAGGGAATTGTCTGAGGCGGGGGGGTTCGTTTTCCACTGGCGATAGAAATTGAGCGCTCAAGCAGTTGCCCCTCATCAACTAACTCATCGGCCAAGCCAATCTTTTTGGCAATCTTGGCTGGAGATACTCTACCTTTTAGAATCATATCCAAAGAGGATCGCAAACCAACTAACCTAGGCAATCTCTGAGTTCCACCAAAACCTGGAAGAATACCGAGTTTAACCTCTGGTAAACCAATCTTAGTTTTAGCGTTATTACTCAGCACACGAAAGTCACAAGCTAGAGCCAACTCACACCCTCCCCCAACACAAGCTCCTCCAA
>CALKYB010000160.1 GCA_938003565.1 uncultured bacterium | reverse complement strand
GAGCCGCCAATTATAGGCATTAGATATTTGCTATAGGCGTTGTAGGCGTGACTGAAGACTGGCAGAGTAGGTTGGCCGAACTCTAGGACCAATACTTTGCCGCTGGGTTTGGTTACCCTGTGAAATTCTTTTAGAGCGGTTAGGGGATCGTCGACGTTTCTAATTCCGAAGCTAATTGAAACTAAGTCAAATTGTTCATCAGAGAATGGTAGTGCCATCGCATCGGCGACAGAAAACTGAATATTGGAGTTTTCTTTGGTAGAAGCTTTCTGCTTAGCAAGCTCTACCATTGATTCAACGAAATCAACCGCGATGATACTACCTTCGGGCTTGAGTTTCTGCTCGAAGGCAAAAGCTAAGTCTCCTGTCCCAGTGGCGACGTCTAGAATCTTCTCCTCACCTTTTAATTTTGCAGCTTTCACCAAGTTACTGCGCCAAAGATGATGAGTTCCACCGCTTAGTATAGTGTTAGCCAAGTCGTAACGTTTGGAAATATTGTCAAACATTTCATTTACTTCTTGGCTCATTTGGAATAACTCCGGTCAAAGGTTGCAGCTGGTCACGAGATTGTCTGAATGCTAGAGGTAGCCTATGCCAAAAAAGAGTAAAAAAAGAAAGAAGTCTGGCAATAAGAAGGCTTTAGCTTCCAAGAAAAGTAAAGAATCCGTCGCTAAGAAACGGACTAGACCAGCTGGCGCTAGAATTGATCGAAAGATGCAGATTCGAGCTGATCTTCGTGAAAAATTTGCTGGAGATGTGGAAAGCCAGGGGATTCGCGCTGAGCTTCTTTACAAGGTAATACAGTTTTTCCCTTTAGTTACCGGTTCTATAGTTGGAAATAAGGCTTTAAGTATTGATATAAATACTTTTTACCTCGTTTTTATATGTCTGGTTTTAGCGTCCGGTGTCTCAATGCTCAGCAGGATCTCAGGTGGTTTGAAACTAGGGAGTGCCATTCTCTATGTTCTTTCAGTTGTGCTGGGACTCATTATTTTCAATCTTAGCTCTTCGATTCCCTGTCTTTTACTTTTGATTCTTAGCTATGTTTTATCTGTAACGGTAGATTTGTTGTCGCTCTCCAAAGTTAAAAGCCTCTTTTCATTGTTAGCTCTGCAGCCACTACTTATGGGCTGTTTGGCCTTACTTGGTTTTACTTCTCAAAGTGGAGAAATTTTTTGGCCGATAGTTATGATTGGTCTTGTGCCTGGCTTTTTGCTGTCTGCTGCCATTTTTGCCAGTCGCGCCAGTGAACTTGAATCAGCGGGTTGGCGTCGTTCTTTTAAAACAACCAATAAGAAGTCTGAAGAAGTGATACGGCCCGACCGCTTGGGACAAATTTACTCTTTACTTGCCGTTCTTGTGCCAGTTATTCCAGTAGTTGGAGTGCCTCTGGGTTTAGTGCCTGAGAGTTTTTTATTAATGGTAATTCCCTTCTACTGGATTCCCGGTTTGGCTCAAGCATTTTTGCAAGAGACTAAATCTGATTCTGAGATAGCACAGAGGAGTATTCGCTTGGCGGCTTTTGCCACGGTTTTACTTTGCTTTGCTTCTTATTATGCGATCGATGGTAAGCTAGCTGGTCTTTTTGCTTAGTATGAATCTGAAAATAGCTTTTTGATTGATGGTTATAGGAAGGACTAAATATCATCAGCTACCTGATAGTTGAACTCGGCCAAGAGTTTCTTGAGGGCCACTTTTGCGGCCCTTGTAAGGCGTTCTCGCTGTATTCCAAATCAAGCTGGCCTACTTTAGTCGTTGCCTCCATGCGACTATTGAACAGCTGACTTAATTCGATGTTGAGTTTTGGATCTATAATTTCAGGAATTTGATTGTTGAGTTGTTGCTCCATTTAGAATTTAAGTTGAATTTTTCTATCTGAACATATTGTGAGGGTGCCGTTTACGAGTGTTAGGTAAAAAATCGCCCATAGTGAGACCGCTCCAGAGTCTTCCTTTAGATTAGTCAAATCGTACGGATTCTAGGCTATTAGGCCTAAAAGAGTGATAATTTGAAGGAAGAAAGGTTTTGAGTCCAATTGGCTCAAGGAACAAAAGTTCTAGAGAGTTGTAGAATGAATGTATGAGGACGGACTGAGTTTATCCAGCGTGCAAAGGAGAAGCTGACAAGGTCAAAACAGATGTACAGGCTAACTCAAGACAAAGAAGGTCACGAGGTCCAAGTTTAATTCTTCGTCTTTCTTCCTCACTTCTGCCAGTTACAATTCTTAACCAACAAATTTCGTCACCACTTAGAGAGCCTTGAGCTCCTTTTGGTTTGTCACGGTAAAGTTTAATGAGAATATCATTTGCCTCAGGGGTGTCGTCGGTTCGAATCAAAATGTTTTCATCTAAAGATTCAACCCCATAAAGAAAAGCACGTGATGTTGCCCAGAGGCCGCCAACAGCTTCAAGGCTGACCATTACTTCACAAGCTCCAAGTGAGCTATAGTCAGGCTCACCATTTACAGTTGGAACGTAGTAGAGACTAAGACCCTCGGCACGTGGAAGGAGGTATAGTTGACCGAACGATTTTGAAATTTTGAACGAAACCCTATCATTTAGGTGTTCCAAGAACGATGCATCCATTTTTTGTCCTTCCATCAATAAAAACTATCACGCTGACCCAAATACTGTTTCAGAGGAATTGGGCAGCCTACTAAAATCTTCAAACCTTTTAAAGTCATGCCCCATTTTAGGCTGACTAATGAGGTACTGCATAGAGTAGCCCCAAAACAAGGGAGTTAAGAGGCAGCCCTGATATTTACTTGTTATCCGAGGAAGTTACAACATCCCGGGAACGACCTCTGAGCATGAACTTGCCAGCCTTCTTTTCACTTCTAGAGTTGCTATTAGACTTGCTACCAGACTTCCCCTCAGAAGCCGGCTTATCAGTTTGCTGCCCAGGAGAAGGCTTTTCAACTTTCTCTCTAGATTCCAATGGTTTTTTAGCTTCCGGAGGCTTAGTAGCAGGAGCTCGTCCTCCTATGCTGCCTCTTCTCATGCCAGGTATTTTACCAGAGGAGTTATTCGCACTAGATTTATGTGCCTTTCTTTCTAAAAGGTGCTCTTTAGAATCACTATTTTCTTCAATAGCTTCTGGCTTCTTCTCAGGAGGCGGCTCAGGAGACTTTTCAGGAGGCTTCTCCTTGGGTTTTGAGGCAACCATTACAGTGGTTTGGCTTTTTCCTTGGCCGCGAAAGCCTCTCATTAAATTTATTTTAAAAGGGCTGTCTTTAGCAGGAGGCTCCGGAGGAGCTCCAGCTGGTGGTGGGGTAGAAGGTGTCGGACTTGAGGTAGGCTTGTGTGGAGCAGTCTGACTGGGGCTATGACTAGTATTGTATCCAGCGTTAGAGTTTTTGTTGCCAGATATTTTTTCGACTGCACTTAACTCAGTTGAGAGAATTTGTTCATCGACCCATTCAGCTAGACCGATCTCATCAGCTTCTACTGAATCAAATAGAACTAGAAACTCTCGTCCCTCCCAGGTACTAGGCAGATCTGCGTTGAACCAAAGAGATCGACCTTTACGTAGTATACCATCCCCTTTGTCAAACCAAGCGAGTCCTTTTTCGGCTGCCATTTCATGTTTTAGTTCTTCGGGACTGACTAAGTAGGTTTCGTCGTCAGCCACCGTGATGGCGTCTCGAAAGGAATCCGAGCTTCGCTTGTTGAATTCAATGTTTTTTGTGAGTTCGCGAGCATTGACTCCTGTTGAGACAGCTGAAGAAATACTTTTCTTCGTTGTTATAACTTCTCCAATCCAGTCAGCCATGTCTTCAGCGGTTTTATTGTCACCGAGCCGCATAATTACTTTGAGATTGACGTTGGCTATGACTCGCTCATAGAACTGCTCACTCAGCCCCATGGTTTCATCCATTAAGCCACCAACTGATTGAGCCCCAAAAAGAAGCGCAAATCGGCCTTTTCTAGCGAGCTCAAAGAGGTTAGCCCAGGTTGGACCAAACGTACTCGCGCCCTCGTCAATGAACACAATATGGGGATCTTCAAGGTGATGAACTCGACTAGAAGTGACTTCGCCAATGGATACTTCTAGATCTTCTCTAAAGACCTTGACCATTCTTGCAGCACTTTCTGCCTCTTCGAGTCGCGGAAGCATGTAATATATAATCTTGCCGCGATGAATTGCATCAGTAAGAGATAAGTCGGCTCTCGGGACGCAAAACATTTCTCCAGCTTCGGAGTTTGAAATTGAATGCAGTTCTGAAGCTATGCCTCTTAAATTCTCAGTTAGTCTAGCCGGGTCGAGTGTTCCCTTCGCACTTCTATAAGTGTCAGCCATATGTCCCAACTCAATCAATGCTTCACTTTCTTTTTCATGGTGAAGCAAAGTGGTAAGTCGCGGGTAGGCATGACCAAAGGCAGAGAGAGCAACAGCAATGTCTCTTACAGACCAAGCAAGTCCTAGACTCTCCATCGCGCGTACTACTCGATACACAGCGTCTGAAGCTAGTCTGTCATAATGTTTAGTTACACTTGCATCAGAGGTTGGAGGTAAGCCACATCGAAGAACTTTTCTGGCTTTAACATCAGGCCGTTGGGTAGTGAAGACGAAGTTGTAAGAGCTGGCCGGTTCGAAAGGATCGATAACGATTAGATCTTCAATTCTGCCCGTTAGAATTGCCATCATGATGATATCAGCTAGCGTGCCCGGGTCACGTTTAGCATCAATAAATGTCAGACCACTGGCTCGACCTCTAGCCATTTGCTGAAACATTAAGCTCTCAAGCCAAAGTGTTTTACCAACACCTGTTTTTGCAAAAACAGCCCCGTGCTCACAAATAGCATCATCATCAACCCAGATCGGCTCGCCAGTGTCTATTTCAAAACCAACCAAGTAGGAGTCAAGCATCTTTTTCCCACTTTCTCTGGCTTCTTCAAGAGCGTTTGTAAAAGCGTGCCGATCAGGAGGAAGGCCAATGACCGGCTTGCCCCCTCGAGCTTCTTCCTCTTTGGCCCTTTGTTTCTCAACATGTCGATACTGACCATGTAGGGTCCAGATAAGAAAAATTATAGCTGAAGGCACAACCCCACCTACAATTAAAAGGCCGAAAGTGCTCAAGGAGTTCGACAGTGGCAAGAAAAGGTAGATTATCAAGGCCAGAGAGAAAGCACGGGCAATAGTAGAGATGTTTTGTCTCTTCACTTCGCTTGCAGCGAAGGTGTTTTCTATTTCGTACTTACGAGCCATTATCTATTCTATATATTATTAGCTAAATACTTCTTGAGCCCTATTTTTATTCTCTCCAACCACTTTTTCGTAGGATTCCAAGGTGGTGCAAATCTTCATATCACTTTGCGAAATTTCTTCCTGGTAAAATTCTTTTTTCCAATTAGCACCTAAAAGTTCATCGAACCTTCTATTGCGTAAGGGCACAGCATGCTCAAACTTAATTGCTGATGGTTCGAACTGGCTTTCGCTGCGATCTAAAACTAAAGCTCTGACAAAGCCCTCCTGTGGAACTGGATCATCTCCAACCCTAGTAGACAACCAGTTATACCGAGTTAGCATTCTACGAATGATTCTCCAGCGAGCAACGGTCTTTTCTCCGCCTTTTAGTTTTTTCATTTGCTCCAGTGTTTCACCGAAGCCTTCTCCGAACTTGGCTGCTTCAATTGCCTGACGCTTAAATCCAGGCAAGCGGGAGGAAATCGATAGGGATAAGAATAAAGGCCGACTACTTTTCATGAGGGACATGATATGATCAACTCGTTTGTCTTCTATGTCTTGAAAACAAACCTCTAACATTGAGTCTAGGGGAATTAGCACATTGGCCTTGTGGCGGAAGCCTTTCCAAAATTTGGGTAGCTTACCTTTCTCAGACTCTAGTTTTTCTAAAAGTCCATTCTGAAAATTGATATGTATTTCTTCTAAATGAGCTTCTAATTCACAGAGTTCGGCCAAGTGAGCCTGCTGCTCACGATTGCAATAAAGAATCTCGAGCCAATCTCTTATAGCTCTACTTTGAATTGGCATGCCGATAGGCAAAAATGCCCTTCCGAAATCACCGTGTCTTCTCGAGCAAACAATAGCTTGTCGAACTATTAATTTTCCATCCCCTTTATACTCATGGTGGTAGCTTTGAACTGAATGGAGAACTGCACGGGCCTGAAGGTGAGGGTAGAGTGAAATTCGAGAAAACTCAGTGCCACTTCGCTCAAAAACTAAAGCTTTTCCAGCTTCGCAAGCGAGAAAAGCAGTGGCAATAAGGGTAGAGGGTAGACTTGAAATTGCGCGGGCACGAGCAGGGGTAATATGCCCCAGCAGGGTGTTTGCTAACATACCGAATTTCTGATCTTTGAGTTTGCTTTTTTTAAGTTCGATGCCTGCGGTAACAGCTTCAAAAGGTAGGGGGCCTTTTTGATCGAAAGCTCCTGTTTTGAATAGCTGTTTAAGTTCCAAATGGGCAGCTAATATAGCTGGCAAACCCATCAAGGTTGATTCTAAAAGAGTTCCATCCTTGTTTGAAACAAATGTTCCTTCATTGTCTTCATCTTCGGTTGGAATATCGTCGACAGATTTTTCGAACGGAACCGTTGAAGGAAAATCTTCATGGGCTAAAACTACCCGAACCAATTCGAGATTGGTTTGGTTAAAAGCCTTATATCTTCTCAAGATTCTAGCTAAGTCGTGCGAATGCGCCCGCTGTGGCTCCGTCAAAGGAGGACAAGCTAGTCCTGGACTAGAAAGATCGGTGCAACTGATACTACCGTTTGGTCTCAGTGGAGCGTAGATTCCTGAATAAAACGGCTTGTTCGGGATCCCCAACACGTCTAAAAGGCCAGAGCCAATAGGCTTGCTGACGAGTTTTTTCAATGTAGAGTATCCAGCGAAGCAGGCTAGTAACCACATCGGCCAAAATAGGAAAGGTAGTGAGAAAATCTTCAAAAACGAGCCAGTGAAAAAGCTCATTACGTAGTTGCCGATATTATTCATATCGGGGAAGCCAGATTCGCTTTTGTTGCTCTCCTCGCTATCTTCTGCATCTTCAAAAAGTTCGGGATGTAAATTTCTAAAGTTGTCAGAGAGAAAAGATCCGAAAATTGAGAATTCAAGCAGTCTAGCTCGTGAGTCAGCCGCTTCAGCTTCTGGTGAAGGATAGACGTCGTCGGGAGAGTATGAAAAAACTAATCCAACAATAAAAATAAATGTAAAAGACAAAAGGAAGGCTTTTAAAAAACCGATGATGCCAACGAGTTCCTCAGAGTTCTGAGAAAGTTGGGAAAGCCTTTTATTTAGTTTAGAAACCAATTTCCTATAACCTTGTTTATCAGCGCGGTAAGCTCATCGACTTAACCTAAAAGTATATGTTTTTAGTGATTAATGCAAAGTGTTCATAATAAGGTCTAACTATTAAATCCACCTTCCTAGTTTAAATACTCTTTAGAGGTGGATATTTCTTAGTTTGGTTCGTCTAAATTGCATGTGACCAATGAGAAATATCTATTTTCTCGGATAATTTTTGATTTTTCGAGCTAAGTGTTGACATAACATACTAAAATTATCACAATACTGCACAACTGGTCGCTTAAGATCGGGCTTGACGAACTAGCTAAGTAATTGAAATTAAAACAAATTTTAAGTATACTTTAGTTCTTGCCATGAGCATAACAGAAGTAACTAGAGTTATTTTCGAATAATTGGTTAATTTTGTCGGTATGCTCTATATTTATTAGTAATTTGGGTCGATAGTTCTAACTCGGACTAGGCCGAATTACGTGTTCACACACATTGCAAGAAGGTTTAATTATGGAAGGTTTATCATTTCAAGTTTCAAGTTTCGACATTTCACGTCGGAAGGTTTCCCTTTTCTTGGGGGCTCTCCTCGTAGCTTTATTGTCTACATCTACCGTTACGGCTCAAAGTCAAGATTATGCATCTGCAGACAGTATTGCATCAGCCTCTGGACATTATGCCAGAGCTAGAGCGATGTTGGTTGAAGCCTTAGCGGAATTTGATCAAGCCACAAAAATAGCCAGTCCCGATATGTTGCTAGATACTGAAGAGTGGCGCTTGTCGGTAATTTCGAGAACTGAAGATTTGAATCGGCTTCTGGATCCACAACCTCGAGTGTCGAGAGATGGAGTACGTTTTAAGGCTAGCGGCCTTCATGTTCAACATGAGAGGACCCGTGTTCCAAGGCCTGAGCCGGATCCATACACGGTTAACACAGCCGGAGAAGATCTTTACCAAGAGCAGAAAAAAGCAGAAAGACTCAAAGCTCTTGCTGAGCGAGAGCGAGAAATTACTAATTCGATGGAAGAGGTTGAGCAAAACTCGGCTAGTGATAAACCTATTTCAACTAGAGAGAACTTTAGTTCAGCCATTGTAGAAGATATTAGTCCGAAGCAGCCACTGGCAATCGAAGTTCAACCTAAGCGGCCGGTTAGCCCGGTTGCACAGCCAGGTGTTGAAGTGAAGAAGTCTCTTTCAATTAAAGATGCTGAGGAGGTTAAGCTTCCAGTTAGGGATAAGGCCGTGGCCAGCCCAGCCAAGAGTTCAATTAAAGAAAGCGTTATTCAGAAAAAGGTTCCAATTCTTGGAGCTAAACCCAGCAAAGCCTCAAAGAATGAAGAAGGCGATGTCTCAAAAGCAATTGAAGATGTAATTAAAGATAGACTTAAGCAATTGGAGCAAGAGCGAAAGTCTACTGGAAGTAGATAGACGATAGTTAGGATTTTTAGGAATTTATAGAGGTAGTTTTTAAGGTTAGTTAGATTGAGTTACGATGACGGACAAGTTCTGCAGGGTTTGCAGGCAAAATGGACCTTTCTAGGTGCCACTGTGTTAGAGTGGATATCTGGATTCAGTGTCTTTTTGCTTTTAAGTCTTTTCGCTAAGCCGGGAAGAATGGGTCTAATGATCCCATTCATGGTTGGTGGTTGGGTATTAACTACTGTTGGTCTAGCTTCCATTCGCTCGATGTTCCCTGATGAGGAACGAGGGGTTCGCAACTATTTGATGACTACCTGTGGTTTTTCACCGGTGGATCTTCCTTCCCCTGCTTCTATTCAACCAGTGTGGAGTGCGGCTCCTCTGCGTGAGTTGCCTGATAACTGGAAGTTCACCAAACTTGGTTTAGATGAAACGCTACCGAGTTTTCAAAATCAACTTTTAGAAGTTGATGAGGATGGCGAGAATGTCTAGTGAGAAAGCAAAGAAGTTTTCTATTAAAGAGGACCTGCAGTTTGTAGAGCGTCTTGATAAGCATGTTGGAGCAGATCCAATGAAGCTTTGGGAGGCTTACCGTGAGCAGTCTTTGATGTGGCGAGCTTTAGCTTTGCTTCTTTTGCCTGGAACTTTACTAGCTGTAACAATGGCTTTTACGACTTTCTTTTGGTCAGACACTAGAATCGAAGTTCCTCCTGCGCCAGAGCCGGGATTTTATAAGGTGGACAATATACCGGACCGAGTTTTTCTTCAGAAAGCAAGGAGGTTGACTACTTTGATTTCCTCCTATCAACCGGTTACGGCTAAAAATCAATTTAGTGAAGCTAGAAAGATGCTTTGGGAGCCTATACTTTCTAGATTTCAAAAAGAATACGTTAAGGATGAGTTTAAGAATATTAAGCGAACTAATCGCTCGCAGATGTTTTATATTAACACCAAAGGACTGCAAATTACTCGTTTTGATGATCATGTCATAGTCCGAATAGCTGGAAAGAGAAAAAAATTTCTAGGTAAGGAATTGAGTAAACTAGATGATATAGCTTGGTTTGTAACGATGTCTACGGTTCCACCTAATGCGCTTAATCGCTATGGAATAGTGGTAACAAACTTCAAACTAGTTGAAGGTTTGGAAGAAGTTGAGCGGGAAACACAAAAAATTATTAGTCAAAAGGATGGAGTAGCTTAAGGAAGTGAGCTTTAGCGAAAAAGTTTTATGGGAAAAGTGAACAAAGAAGAGGTAGTAAAGTCGGTTACAGGAACCACGGCAGGCCGTGATTCTTCCGATACCCTGCGTCTTTGGGAGCGCTATAAAACGCGTGCGGCTTTTTGGCGCTATTTAACTCTTTTACAGATTATAACTACGTTTGGTTTGATGGCTTCAGCTTTGGTTTTCTTCTCAAACGCTGACACCGTGGTTGAAGTGCCGACGAAACCTGAGCCCGGCACATACTCTGTGAATCGTTTGCCAGATGCGGAGTATATTAGTGTTGCCCAGTCAGTTGTGAATTTGATTGAGACTTATCAGCCTTATACAGTTGAGCAGCAGTTTCAAACTGCCAGGAAGTATCTTTTTGACGATGCTTTGGAGAATTTTGATGGTCTGTATACTGGGGGATCAGACCCCATTGTAGATACAGTTGTTAATCTTGGCAGAACGCAGCAATTTCGCATTGATGCTGGGCGAGTTAGGGTGAATAGATACAAAAGAGAAGGCTTTATGCGTGTTTCAGTTCGTATCCCTGGAGTGCGGTATAAAATGTTTGGTTTCAAGCACTTACCGCCTGAGACCTCAGAGTGGTTCCTGGAAATGACAACAATTCCACGAAATGCTTATAACGAGTATGGGATCGTAGTTACAGATATGAGAGAAAATAGCTTAGATGCGGCGAAGAAAGTACCCGCTAAATCGGCTCAGGGATAGAGTATATTATTACGTGGTTAACTAAAACAGTTATTGAATTTGAGGTTTAACAATGAAGAAGGTTTTTGAATTACTATTTAACACAAGCGGGGGCAAAAATTCTTTGCCTGGCGCGAGTAGTGTTTTTGGTCCTGCCCTAGCGACGTTGGCTTTGATTACAATTGTGTCGCTTGCTTTTCCTATCTCCGCCTACGCTAGAGAGATTCGATACCAAGGTGAGGAAGTCACTGTTTATGTAAAACCTGGTGAGCCTACTCAACTAGAGTTTCCTTCTATGGTTCAAGGTGGATTCCGACGAGAAAATTCTTCAGTTTTACTCGAAAGACAAGAAAAGTATTTGGTGGTGTTTGCGCAACCACAGATTGCCGAAGAAGGTGAAGTAGTGATTGTTCATCTGGACGACACTAGAAGTTATTCCATTCGTCTCAAACCTGCTGAGGGTGAGAATCAGAGAGATGGGTCAATTCAGATAATAGATAATAGAGCACCTCCAGTTCCAGACGGAGGAGATGAGGTAGATCCCACTGAAGAGCCGAAAACTCAAGGCAAATATGCTCCACCGAGTAAGGTTGCAGGGTTTATGAGGCAACTTATTTTAGTGGCGGAGTTTGGTAAGCGAAAGCCTATACCAGGATACCGAAAGTCCAATCGTTACTCTGGAGAAGTCGTTCTTCATGATGGAGCAATTGAAGCTACTATAGATGAGATTTATATCGGTAGTAATTACTGGGGATATGTAATTTCTGTCGAGAATAAATTGGATACTGTGCAGCAAATCAATCCCGCAACCTTTAGATTGGATGGGACTCGTGCGGTCTCAATGTCTCGACCCCAATTAGCGCCAAAGCCATTAACTGTGGAGCAAAATATTGCCGGCGCTCATAAGGCGAAAGTTTATGTGATCACTAAGGCTAAGAGACTGTAAGCAACTTTACTTTAGGTAAGAAATTATGAGTGAGAAATTAGAAAATTTAAAACTAATACTAAAGAATGACCGCAGGGTGTGGGCCATTGGTGTCTTTTTGCTCTTCTGCTCTGTCTTGGTTTTGCTTTCCTCTGGGCCAAAAAAAGGCCCGAGAAGATCCTCTATGGCTGGACCTGTTCAACAGAATCCTGCTGATAGCAATGGAAGAATCAGAGAGAAGGGTAATGTGGGATTAAATGACCTTGTTGTTACTATGGCCTCTGATGTTAAAGCTATTAAGGAAGAAGCTAGAAAGAACAGAGAAAGCGTGATTCGACTTCAAAAGGAGAGAGAGTCTGACCAGGAGCGAGTGGCTACGATTTTTCAGGGAGTTCTTGATAAACTGGACAAAGTTTCAGAGGATTTCGAGGTCTTGAAGGAGAATCAAGGTAAGCAAGACGATGCAGGTTATGACGGTGTCCCTGGGGAAAGTGGAGATTTAGTTTTACCTACCGAGGAGAAAATAGCGACGATTGGTTTTGACACTAACGATCTTCCCCCGGTTCCACCTAAGAAGCCTAAAGCTCCGGTTAAGGTAAGTCACATTACTCTAGGAGATAACGTGAGTCTTCAACTTTTGACTGGAGTAGCTGCTCCTGTTGATGGAACACCTTATCCAGTAATGTTTAAAGTTACAGGCCCAATTACAGGTCCTGATGGATCATCATTGGACATTGGTGAGGCTAGAGTTATCGCTGCTGCAGAAGGGAAGGACTCGAATTCACGAGTAGTTTTTAGGCTTTCTGAGCTTGCTATTCGCCATAAGGACGGTCGTCGCTCTGTTATTCCAGTGGACGGATGGATAATCGGCGAGGATGGCGTTCGAGGGATGAAGGGAGAGCTCAAAGATAACCTAGGGGCAACCATGGTAGCTCTTTCAACTATTGCCTCAGCCCAGTATTTAGGTGACCGAGTAGCTGATAAAGCTGACAACGATCGTGGAAGCCAAACAGGTGCATTTTCTTTGTTAGGCTCTGGCGGTAGTGCTGTGTCTGTTGATGATTTAGATAATGCAATAGCTTTGGGTGTTACAGATACGTTCGAGAATATGACAGATATCATAGTGAAGAGATTTGAGAGTCAGGTTCCAGTAGTTGAGATACTACCAGGGCGGACCGTGCAAGCTGTATTTTCTAGCAACGCAGAAGTCGAAATCCTTTCGGATGATGATGACAATGGGGACTACGATTCCTCGCTATCTTAGGTTTTTTTAAGGAGAGAAAATGAACAAGTTAAGTGTTTTTAAGTTTGGGTTTGCAGGTCTACTAATTTCGAGTTTAGCAGCATGTGGTAGTCATGGACCGTCCAGTGTTTTGAGTCCATTTTCTGATGGTAGCACCGCAACGATGGGTGTTCGTAGTAATGAGCCTTTACTTAATGAAGGTGGTGGCTCTGTTGGAGAAGAGAGAGCTAGGACTGCCTTGAATGTTATGGGTCAATACCGGCGTGCTCAGCCAGCGCAACCAGGTGTTCCAGTTATTCAACCTGCGGAAGTTAGATTGATGTGGATTCCGGATCATCTAAACAAGCATGGTGATTTAGTTCCTCAGCATTATTACTATCTCAAAGTTCTCTCTGATCGTTGGGCAGTGCAAGATGCTTTTGATATAGAAAAGCAATTGGATGAAGGTTCTGGTGGGGCAGGTTCTGGATCGGCAACTCCATTCATATATAAGAAAAGGTAGAGCTATGAATTTACCTAAATTTAGTTTCTCTAAAGTAGCCCTGGGTTTTTTTCTCATAGCTATTTTCCCAAGTTTTGCATGCACCCCTGCTCAGTCTTTTGAGTATGTGGAGCCTCGTAAGGAATATTACCAGGTTGCAACTCGTCAGGAACCTAAAGAGCCAGTTTATAGTAGAGTGACCTGGAGCCAGCTTCCAAGGCCAGTGCCAGATGCTCCAGTTCAAAAAGGCAAAATGATTCAGCCTACTATGAGCTTTGAAATGCCAAACTCTACACTTGCTGAGTCCCTAGAAGCCCTGAGTCAGTCAATTGGTTATGAGTTACGATATCCAGCTAAATGGGCCAAGAGGCGGGTTTCTCTTAAGTTTACAGGTACAGTTGAAGAAATTCTTGCCGAAATTTGTAAGCAATCTAGGGTAAAAGCTAGCTTAGATCATGAGAATAAAATTCTTCGAGTTCACTTTAGCGAAACCTCCCCTCGCTTACCTAAGGATCGATAAGGGAGTAAAGTTTAGGGAGTTAGAGTTGGGTATACTCAAACTAAGATGGATTGGGATTTAAATGGTGAATGGTTAAAGGCTTGTAGTGCGATAGAGAAAGTTTGAGTATATTGCGGTTATAGCTATTTCCTTAGAGAAATAGCAGACAGCTTTAGCTTAGCAGTTTTGATTTAGCGGTTATTTGGAAACTTGGAATGAGTATAAGTAGGCTAACGAGAGAAAAGCTATACAAGGACGAAGAGCTGTTTAATTCGTTGCTGCCCTACGTAAAATGGGATGAGCAACGAGGTGTCTTTGTTCATAGTGATGCTTCACTTTGGTCCATTTGGGTAGCTGATCCGATGTGGTTGACCTCAACTTCGGATTCTGACGCTTTTAACTCCTGTACAACACTTCAAGAAATATTTGATTCCCTAGATTCTAATATCTCAGTTCAGTTTAACTGGATCACCAGTTTTGATATCGACGATATCCTAAGCCGTTGTATGAATGATTATCCTGATAGCGGGGTAGCTGGCTGGATGGCTCGACGTTGGACTCGGATGCTTAAGTTTTCTTCATCTTCAGATAACTTTAATAGGCGGGTTAAAAAGTTAAGACTTGTTATATGTTTTCGTTTTGATCCACCTTGGTCAGGTTTTAGTGCCTTGGATCAGCTTAAGGATTCCTTTTCTCTTCTACTAAAAGGGCAAAAACACGAAGCAGAAAATACTAGACGCGGTGAGGAGTATCAGAAGTTCGTAGACGAGTTTCGTGGCCAAGTTGATGGTAAAATTAACAGCTTTAATATGATGGGACTTCGTCCTTCGCTGGTAGATGGCCAGGGTTTGATCGATATGCTTTATCCCATTTTAAATCGCCGCAGTACCAAAGGTGGTCGATTTAGAAGAGGTCGATCAAATATGTTGCCGGTGCCTGAGTATGATTCCGATGATTTGCTGAGCAATCAACTTTCAACCACCCCAGCCTTTCATAATGAAGATGGATTTATCGAAAAGGACGGAAGAATTTTTCACACAGTGAGTATGGTTAAGCCTCCTAAGCAATGCTTACCAATGATGACCATACCGCTGCAAAGTTCCCCAGTAGAGTCCATTTTTAGTGTGACCTACTCTAAAGACACAGTTGAGAATCAGATGAAGCGCCTAAATGGACTTGATCGCTCCCTAGGAATGAGAGAGAGAGGTCCTCTTGGTCGTTCAAATCAACAAATTAATCATCAAATCTCAACCGTTCGACAGGCTCGAGATGAGTTATATTCTAATCGTTCTCAGATAGTTCAAGTAGGTCTACATCATGTTCAAGTGACTCAAAACATAGACGAGGCTCGCAGAGCTGCAAGTGAAGTTTTAGCTCAGTTTCCTACCTTAAATGGTGCTCGTGGAATGTCTCATATGATCTCCGACTTGGGTGTTTTACTCAATGCCCTGCCTGGTGGATATGATCCTAGTACTGATGGAGCGGGGTGGACAACAATGATGCGTTCGTCTCGTGCGTCCCGGTTGTTTCCAATGTGGGGTAACTGGAAAGGTAGTAAAAACAATCTTTTTGTTTTACCGAGTCTTTGGAATCGCGAAGTAACTAGTTTCGATTTGTATGATTCAAATGTCGCCCCAAACGTAATTATTAGTGGGGTTTCAGGAGCTGGGAAAAGTTATCTTCTTAACTTCATTATTATCACCTTGATGCGTGGTCATTATTCCCTACAGCCTGACGGTTCTAAAGTGGAGCGTCCTCCAATTACCTTCATTTTTGATAAGGGTATGCCTAATCAGCCATGTGGTTTTGAAAAAGTTGCTAAGTTGTTTAACGGTAAGATTTATCAAGCAACGCCTTCCCGTGCTCCGGCTATGAACTTTTTGGCTCGACTTGGAGAGATGGAAGGGGATCAAACTTCTGGTGATTACAAAGATATTTTTGATGTTTGTGTTGATGTGATTGTCGACATGGCTACCGAAGAAGGAACAACTCTCAATAGACTTCAGCGTAACGAAATTGTCGAATCGCTAAAGGAGGCACATTACCGCTTCCGTCATGGTTCAAAAGAAAGAGAGTTCTTATTAAGAGATGTCGTAAAAGTTTTAAAAGAGCCACCTCGCCCGCATGAGACAGAGGATAATTTTAGAATGCGCCAAGAATTGGCGATTATTATGCGGGAGTTTTACGGTGATGGTACTTATGCTCGTTTCTTTGATAGAGCTGGAAGTATTGAGTTGAAAGAGCGGTTCATCGTTTTTGACTTGAAGGGCTTAAGTCGAAGTCCTGATTTGCAGCGTGTATTTTTGAAAGTGGCAATGCTTTGGGCTGATGAAGTAATGAACGACCCCAAAGAGCTTGATACCAGAAAAATGTTGGTTTTTGATGAAGCCCATGACCTAGTGGGTAAAACATCTGCTGGCGTTGTAGAAGCAGCATTTCGTCTATATCGAAAGCGGAAGGGAATTGTTATCGCAGCTAGTCAATCTGGGGAAGATTTCTATGTGGGTGAGGGCGGCCAGGCAATTGTCCAGAATAGCTCGCATAAGGTGTTTTTAAAGCAGGATCCATCTAAGTTTCACTTAACGGCTCAGGCATTTCATCTAAATCCCCAACAAGCTGACACAATTATGCGCCTAACGACCATAAAGGGAGTAGAGTCCCAATTCTTCCTCTTATCAGACATTGGAGAGGCCGCAATGGTGTTGCCACTGGAGCCAGCCTTTTATTGGGTTTCGACTAATAACGGTGATGATAACCAAATGTTTGCCGCCCTATTGGATCAAGCGGACGGAGATTTTGTTGCCGCTTTGCAAAGAGCAGTAGAAATCGCGCCGTTTGGAGCTGGAGCTTTGGCGGCGATGAAACGAGAACAAGATGCTGCTGAGAAGAATGAAGGAAAAAAACAAAAGCGGGAATTAGATCTTAGTGATGGATTGAGCAGTTCCTAGTTTGTAACTTAGAGTATGTAGAATGAAAGAAGATAAATATAGACAATTCCAATCTAGAAGAGTTCAATATCGAGCAACTCGATTTTTAGTGCTTGCACTTTTTCTTGCCTATTCGCTTTCTTCCTGTGCTCCGATTGAACAGCCAGCACCGATAAAGATCATTAAGCAAGAGCGAATTATCGCCCAAGAGAATCCGGTTCCAGGCACTGTTGAGGAAGAGTATGTAGAGAAGATGTTGGATACCGTGGAAGTTCCGGGTCAGCTTGATCCTACTGGAACGTATTACCGAAAACCTCATAAAACGATCTATGAGATTCGACCTGGACGCTATCAACAGCTTGAGTATCCGAATAGTAAAGAACGAAACCGTTAGTTGAAGGTATCTTTAAAATGAAAACAAAATTTGTAAAGTTCGCAGCCATTCTTTTTATCGCGTCGATGACTAGTTGCGCTCGGGAGCAACCGCAGCCTGAGACAATAGTTGTAGTGGATCGCTTTGTTGAAAGTAGACCTGCTCCACCACCACCAGGGACAGTTCAGTACTGTTGGGAAGAGCCTATAGTAGATCGAGAGGAAGTCGCCCCTGGTTTAAATACAAAAGGTGATTGGTATAATCCAGCTCACACAGTGGTGAAAAAAGTAAGACAGGGACGGTGGCGTCCATGCAAAGTGCAGCGAAGTAAGTCTTCGTATAGGAAGAAATAGAGGAGCTATATAGGCAAAGATATTCAGAACTTTGTAAGTAATTTTATAAATGATGTAGGAATCTTATGAAATTTAAAACTTTTAAAGATATATTATTATTGAAGCCAGCCATAACTTCACGGAACTTGGTGACTTTAGGATTGGTCTTACTTTTCTTTGGGATTTGTATGGCATCCGGCATGAAGATTACTGGGGTGCCTGATGTGAAGCCAGGTACTGGTTTTGGGGGAATAGAGAGGAAAAATAATTCGGTGGTGTCGCCAAGAGATGTCGCGGGTGAGGACTCTATAGGTTCTGACCAGATTGAAGTAGCACCTACTAATAGACCTTCTAGTTTACTTACTCCAAGAGAACGACTTGAAGCTTCTATTCGAGAAAGCGCCAGGGAGCGTAATCCGATTAGAGCTGGAGAGTCACAACCGGCGGCACAAGCTGAGCCTCAGATAGAGCAGCCTGTTAGGCAAGGTGTTGATGCGCCAGTAGTTGAGGAAGTTAGGGAGGAGCTTGAGGGCGTTGATGAGAATGCTGTGTCAGATGAGTTGAGTGAAATTGAAAAGAGATTAAATTTAAAGAACAGATAGTTGAAATATTAAGGCTAGAAAGTAAAAGTAATATTTTATGGAGAATAACGAAAACGGCAATGACGACTATATCGATGATGGTCTGCCTGTAAGAGAGGTTTACGGTAGTCCGGAGAATATAGATCGTCTAGGAGCTCCGAGCGAATATGATGAGCTTCATGTGCGGTATTATTTTTACCCTACATGGAGATCTCAGTTCTTACAGCTCCTTGGTTTTTTTGCCAGTTGTCTTTTGTGCGTATTTCTTTCAGACAAAATGCCGTCGACTGTAATTAAGGGAAAGTTATTTTATTTTTTTGGCGAGCAGCTTTATCTTCATTTACCCCTGGTGACTTTGTTACCACTTTTGGTTTTGGGGCGAATGTTAATAAATATCTACG
>CALKYB010000159.1 GCA_938003565.1 uncultured bacterium | reverse complement strand
GTAGTATATTGTAAAATGGGTGGTAGGAGTGCTGAAGTTATTAAGATGCTTGAAGCTTCAGGTTTGGGAAATTTAGAAAACCTTCTGGGTGGTATCGTTGCTTGGAACCAGCTGTAGCTTCAGGTGGGGCTGTGCTTGTGTAGACTCTCTAGCTAATCTAATTCGAATGCAATAACAGTATTTCGTCGTTCTCTACCTGAATGGTCCGCACTTTCACCTTCAAAATCAAGAAAACTCAATCCTCAAGGTAGCAGGTGATTGGCTTTTGCTCTGTTTTAGGTATTTCCTGTTGATAACTTATGTTTTCAACAGGATTTTTGAAGGATTAGGGTTTTTTTTTGTCAAAATCTCTTAGTCCTTAATAAAGTTCTTTCTTGCCCGTTAAGCGTTTGATATGCCTATAAGGTATAGGAAATAGTAGTAGATTTGTTCTAGTCTCCCGTCCATAGAAATGGTTGTTAGGGGTCTTCAAACAAGAACCTCATTACGCATTTTTTATATAGAATTTAAAAGTAAGATTTTTAGTTAATTTTTTGGAAATATTTATTGTAATTTAGGCAAGAACCCCATTTATCTCAAGAGGGCCTTTATGGTTATCAAAAAAATTATTTCTCGCAGTTTCTTGACAGTTGGTGCTTTGGCACTTGCTATTGGAACGCCGTCTACTAGCTTTGCTCAAGACACGCTCCCCCGAGACAATGGTGTGCATTTTTATCATAATAGCCCTAGGTATCGAGAGTCGGAAGGTCATCCTTTGAGACTATTGGCATATGCTCTGCACCCCTTTGGTTGGGCGGCTCGAGAGGCAGCTATTCGACCAATAAGTGCATTCATGGCGAGTAATCCTTTTAATAGAAGTTTGTTTGGTTTCAGAGAACCCTTTGATTACAGAGAGTCTGTCTGTTTCGATCCTATGGGTTCTGTGCCGGACTGTAACAATGTCGCTCCCTATAATTCGCTCTCAGCGGGACCTTCTGCCCTTATCCATGGCAGAGGCGATGGTTCTGGTGGTGGACATGGTTTATATGGAAGTGGAATCGGTGGTGGAATCGGTGATGGCGACGGTAGTTGGTTGTCGGAGCGACAAGTTTATATTCCTGATATTGCTTTTGATTACAACCAGTCGAAACTTAATGCCTTAGGTCGGGGGCGTGTTAGACAGGTGTCCCAGTTGCTAGCTTCCGTTCCCTCTTTGGGTATTAGTGTAGAAGGTCATGCCGATGTTAGGGGTGGTGATAAGTATAATACCGCACTTGGTATGAGAAGAGCCCAAAGAGTAATTAAAGAGTTGATTGAATTGGGTATAGCTCCTGATCGTCTCTCGCCGGCTACTTTTGGTGAGAAGAGACCAATCTTCGCCGAAGGCTCTGAATGGGCTTACGCTGTTAACCGAAGAGTTCAGTTTTCAGTTCGTGGAGAAGGTGGGCCTGAGGTTGCTGTCGAAGAATAGCAAGCCTATTCCATATCAAAAAAAAGCCGCGTTTATCGCGGCTTTTTTTTTGAACTATTCCAGTCATATGTTCTTGAATTGGTTTGAAACTTTACTTTTTAGAGTTGCCCGGGAGCCAACCTAGAATATTCTTGCTAATTGATCTAACTCCCGGGATATTGACCGGATTAAGCAGTTTTCTAACTGATTCAATCTGGGACATTTGGAGGGTCTGGCCACGCTCAATGCTAACTTCAAGATTTTCTACTCGCTTTCTAAGCCAGTCGCGCTCCTCTCTTAGATGAACAATTCTTTCTTTGAGTAATTTGTTAATTTCTTTTAGGTCCACCTCTGCTCTACCCTCAGTACTAGCTGAAGAGCTGAGCTTTATTTTCTGAGAATTACGCAGCGGAGGGTTCGAGACTTTCTTTTTTACTTTCTTGAGAGGAGTGACTTTGGAGACAGTCGGGCCGTCTCCGAGTATAATTTTGTCCTGAGTGGGAATAGATTCATCAACTTTGGGGTCTCGACTGAGGGAAGTGTTTCTGTCAACTTGGAATAACGATATTAGATCCAGTTCCCGGATCTGCTTTCCAGATTGATCCATCATATCTATATCGATTAAACCGTATTCAATATATTTTTCAATGGTTTCAATTGAAACACCTGCTAATTCAGCGGATTCAGATTTACTTAAGTACTTTTCTCTAGCTGCCATAGTTTTTTGATTTGAATTTTAAGTTAACTTGATTAGATTATAGTATTTATTTCTAACCCAGCCAACCCAAATTACGGTGAAGGCCTGTGGGCTCCGGTTCATCCTCGCTAATAGCGAAATGGCTCTCATTTCTCTAGAGCATTATACCTATAAGTTTCGAGGAGAGGTTTGGCGTCTGGACGCATTTATCGCACTAAACTACTTAAGGGAGCTAAATAAGGATATTTAGGTACTTTTTGAAAAAAGTTCTGTTCGTGTGGCGTCATCTATGAGTAAACTTACCATGTATCGAGGGGCTATCTGTTTAGGCTTTGTTTTGCTCTACGTTAAAGAGCTATCAGCAATTTTTAATTTGAATACTGCAAACCATCTTGGTTTAGCGGCCCGGTTTCATAGTTTGCGAGGACTGACTACATTGGAAATTTTACCCTTTATAGAGAAGAGAAACCAAGAGTTAGAGGTGGCCAGACCTGCCGAGGGTTCTCGACCTGACATGATTTTAGAGCAGGTAGAGTATAGTGCATCTGAGTCCAGAGAGATTATTCAGAGCCTTTTTCCACATCGTCGTCTAGTACTTTCTCAGTTTACCTTCTTCAATCAAGTTGGAATTGCTAGACCCTCCGGTTCTACTTTTAAGCGGGGACGAAGGTGTTATCGTTTGTTAGATCTTTTGTCCATTGCTTGTATTCTAGCTCTCAAGGAAGAGGGGATTCCCTTTAAAAACATTGAATCAGTGCCACAAATGGTTCAGAGCAATTCAAAGCAGATATTTGAGATGGGACCAGGTTGTCGTTTGTTAGGGCATGGTAAGCTCGTTGGTCTGGTTTTGCCTGGACGCGAAGATCTAGGAGATGATGTGATGAGTTCTTATCTTAGCAGTCCTGAGGAAAAAATGATTTTTTGGAGTTTCGATTTAGGCCTACTAGCAGCTCAACTACGCGCAGTTGCTGAAAGTGGACTAGTGCAAAAAACAGAAACTCAAGCGGCCTAAACTCCACCTTGAGTGGTTTTAATTCCAAGTCCTGAGTGATATTTAGTCTCGCGGTATCTCTCTTACTTCCATCATAGAGGTCGCACCTGATTGTTTAGCTGTGCGTCCAGCTGTAACCACGACTCTTGAGCCAGGTTTGATACCGTATTTATCTCTAATGGCGTGTAGCGCTTGTTCTACTTCTTCGTCAGCTGAATTACTTTTTAGTGGAATGTATACTGGCTCTACTCCCCAAAAAAGGGCCATTCGTGCAAGGACATGCTTTACCGATGTTGCTCCAAATAAAGGCTGTTTTGGACGATACTTTGTTAGCAATCGTGCAGTATTTCCAGATTGTGTTCCAGCAACGATAGCTTGAGCGGCAATCTTATCCGCGGCCCCGCAGGCGGCATAGCAAATAGCATCAGGAACCGCGTTTTTGTCAGCACTCTTGTAGGGTTGTTGGTAGTCACTGAGAAATAGTCTTCTCTCAGCTTCCAAAAGTATTCTATCTAATACTTCAATAACTGTTACTGGATGCTTACCAACTGCTGTCTCTTCGGATAACATTACTGCATCAGTACCATCCATTACTGCCGTACACACATCTGAGACTTCAGCACGAGTGGGACGAACTTCGTTAACCATAGATTGAAGTAGCTGAGTTGCCGTAATAACTGGTGTGCCGCGAAAGTTTGCGGTGTCGATCACTAAGGACTGAGCTCCAGGTACGCGCTCTAGTGGAAGCTCCAATCCTAAGTCTCCTCTTGCCACCATCAAAGCATCGGACGCCTCCGCAATTTTATTAATGCTATCTAAGCAACTGGCACGCTCGATTTTGGCAATAACAGGAATGTTCTTTCCCTTGGCTTCTATCAAGCTCTTGAGTTTGACGATATCAGCAGTAGACTGGACAAAAGATAGCGCAATATAGTCCAAGTCGTTTTCAATCGCCCATTCAAGGTCGATTAAATCTTTTTCGGTTAACGGATCTAGATTAAGTTTAGATTCAGGAACTGCAATACCAGACCTGGAGCGTAACAGACCACCAGCGAGGATTTTACATTCTACCCCAGTCTCTGATACCGACTCTGCTACTAGAAGAATTCTTCCATCAGCTAGTAAGGCTCTTTCACCTTCTTTTATTACTTTCACCGGATCAAAGGCCTCAATATATAAAGCCTCTTCGGAGCCTTCTTCATTGTCACGAAGGTATCGAAGTTCTATTTTTTTATGATCTTCCAACTTAACTTCTCCTCCAACAATAGGGGAGATGCGAACTTTAGGACCGCAAAGGTCTTGAAACACCGCGATGGTTTTTCCAGTTTCTTCTGAGACCTCTCGGACGAGTTTTAGAGTTTCAAAGTGACTTTGATGATCTCCATGAGAAAAGTTAAGCCGGGCGACATCCATTCCGGCTAAGGTCATTGCCTTGATGGTTTTTTTATCGCAGGAGGAAGGGCCAAGGGTGGCTACGATTTTGGTTTTCCGGATAGGCGTTTTCTTTTGCATAGGAATTTAGGTCCACTGTGGGGGGTTAGAGTTAATATGTTTCCAAAGCAAAAAATATCAGAAAAGACAGGGTTAAGCTCTCGGTCCATCGTATAACAGATCGGAATCTATTGGGAAATCAATATTGAATGATAGTAGACTACTTGCTACTATCAGCAGTGAAGCTACCATCAAAGAAAAGCTCAAATAAATCCCCTGGCATCCGTTTAATCGATCCACGGTCGTATTCTTCAGCTCCAGAAGATTTTAACTCCCAGGTTCCTGTAAATACATCCTCTGCGGCATCATATTTTGGTAAAACGGTAAAAGTTGAAGTAGTTCGACCTGGTCCCTCACCATCTTCTACGTAGGCGTAGGCTTCTGAAACAAGCGAAATAGGCTCTAAGTCGTTATTGGCTATAGCTTCTTTGAGAAAACTTCCCTCGTATCTTCTAAGCCAGGCTTTTCTTTTAGCCTCGTTGACGATTTCAGTATTTGATAGTTGTTTAGATGGCTTTTGCTTCACTAAGGCAGAAAACCCTACCACCATATTTCTCTCAACGTCTCTTTTTAAAGTCAATCTGATAGTTAAATCATCAATTGTGGATGTTGAGGTGTATTCCTTAAGAGTTTCAGCAACAATTGGAACTAAACGAGTTTCTTCTTCCTTTTCGAGTTTTTTCTTCTCAAGATCCAATTTCATTTGCTGGAACTTCTCTTGTTTAGAGAGAATAAGTTTTACAGTGTCTTTATCTGCAATCGGTGTGTTCCCAGCTTTAGGTTGTGTGAATTGCAAATAACCCAACACGGCAACTAAGGGAATAAGTGCACAGGTTACAGCTGGTCCAAAAAAGGAACCAGATTTTTTTGGTTTGGACCTTTTTTGGGGCTCCACTTTCGTTGGGCTAATAAGTTCATCTGGCTCTGAAACCTCTTCACCTGCTTCTGGTCTTCTAAAAGCCATGCTTGGTTTTCGATGCGAGCCTGTTGTTTTTGGAGAAGCTGGAGCTATAGCACCTAAGCCATTAATTTCGCCTAGATTGTTCCCGACATCACTTTTACCAGTATCTCTCATTTCTTGCTCTACCTTAGAATCATTGTCTACCACAGGATCTGCGCTTGTAGCGACTAGGTCTTCCATTAAAATTTCCCCAGCCTCTTCGCCAGTATTTTTTTCTAACTCTTTACTGAGCTCAGAGCTAAGATCGTAGCTGGAGTTATTTAAATTCTCTTGCTCCTCCGATGCTTCCGCTAATTCTTTTGCCGCTTGAGCAAGCTCATCTCGATTGTAGGCTTCAATTACTTTATCTTCTTCTTCAGGAATCAGGTCCTTTTCTTCAACAAAGGAGAGAAGTTCTTTATCAATTTTTGCCGCACTCTTCGGCTGGGTTTGAGCTTCCTCTATAGCATTGAGCTCATCAAGTTCTGCTTCAAGCTCCTTAGTTAGTGAGTCAATCTCAGATGAACTCGAACTATTATCTTCATTCTCAGATAATGCTCCCAAGGAAGATTCTTGCTCGAGGCTCTTGCCTTCAAGTTGAGCTAGGTCTTTTTCCAATTCAGAGGCAAGCGTGCCAAAGTCTTTAGGCATTTCACTCTGTGAGGATGGAGTTTCAGATAGTTGACTATGCAACGTCAGAGTATCTGGTTCGTCATCAGACAATTGGATTACATCGAAGTCGCTATCGTCTTGAGCAAGAAGCTCGACATTTGCACCTAATTTTTCGAAAACTAGAAGATAGTTATCAGCTTGGTCTTTATTCAAGTCTTGCTTCAGGATAGCTGGCAGTGATGAAAAAATTGTATTTAGAGAATCTTTAGATATATGCAACTGGGATTCGAGCACAGTTTTCAATGCGTCGCGTCCTTGCTCCGAGGAGTCCTTAGCGTCATGAAGTATTAGAGTATACTGGCTCATTCAACAATTCCGATTTCAGAAAATATATTTAATCAATCTCTCTTTAAATTTATCCCAAGAAGAAAATCTCACCTGGTTTGATCCGATAACAGTTAAGACTGATAGGGATCATGTATAGATTCGGATAATTTCTGGGAATTCTTAAGTAAAAAAGAGAGAAGAAAAATTACAGCAGTAGAGCAGGTCGAAGGTAGGGGCAATTATAGACCTATCTATATGAATATATTGGGAAAAACATGAAATGGCACAGACGTTTGAAGGAATTCCGAGTAGAAGTGTCTCAAATTATAATCTTAGACGATTTTGTTTAACGACTCTATTTAATTTGGGATTCTCCTTGAGAACAAGGCAAGTATTGCGAGAAATTAATCTGGGATCCCAAGCCGAATTCAGTTTTGAAGATGGACTTGAAAAACTGAATTCACGAACTAGGGGTTTGAAAGAAAAACTATCTCTAGTTGACGCGATTGATAAGGCTGAGAACGAATTAGATCGCTTGGAAAAATTAGGATGGAGTCTGGTATCCATTTTTGATGCGACCTATCCAGAGAGACTAAAGCTAATTAGCGACCCTCCTGTGCTACTTTACTACAAAGGTCGGATTCCATTTTTTAGCTCACTTGGATCCCGAAGCAGTGTGGATCGACTAAGGGATGATCCGAGATGTGGTAGGCCCGCAGTGGGAATTGTCGGAACTAGAAAAGCCAAGGCGTTTGGAAAATTGGTTTCTGGTAACTTAGCTTACAATCTTACAAGAAGTGGGATCATTACCGTAAGTGGACTAGCTAAGGGTATTGATGGCGCGGCTCACCTGGGAGCCATCAAAGCTGTGAAAGATGGAGCGGGTGAGGTAGGTGCTGGTGTTGCTGTGTTGGGGGCAGGTCTAAATGTTTCCTATCCTAGGGAGCATTTCGATTTAGCAGAGTCTATGGTTGATAATGGTGGGGCGGTCATAACTGAATATTGTTTAGATACTCAGCCGCATAAATTTAACTTTCCGGAGAGAAATAGGATTATCAGTGGGCTTTCTGATGGTGTCTGTGTTGTAGAGGCTGCCGTTAGAAGTGGATCGATAATCACTGCAAACTTAGCTGCGGATCAAGGAAGAGATGTGATGGCTTTTCCTGGACGGGTAGGAGACTCTCTTTCGGATGGCACGAACTCTCTGATCCGAAACGGAGCAACTTTGGTCTTAGGCTCTGAGGACGTTATGGAAGCAATTGGGAGAACCGCTGTGTGGGCTACATCAGGCAATACTATAGATTCGCTCAATGGTGAACTTTCCCACGATAGCTCTAAACTTATTGAGGTCTTGCAGGAGCAGTCCGACCAGAGTTTTGATGAGTTACTGGAGAGTGTCGGTGGGACTCCTCAGTCTATTTCAACTTCCATACTAAAATTAAAAAAACTTGGGGCTATTTGCGAAATGCCAGGGGAGCTTTATCGATTGGTTATCAAAGCATAGGGGCGAGACC
>CALKYB010000158.1 GCA_938003565.1 uncultured bacterium | reverse complement strand
CCCAAATCAATCTCTGTCTCCATGCTAAACCACTGGTCCCTTGGATACGGTAAACCTGAACCGGTTGGACTCTTTACAGGTTCAGAACCTGGAGCAAAATAAATTTCAGAGACAGAGTCTTTGGCATCAGTGAGATCCTCTGGTCCAGCGTTGAAGCGAATATTGTCCATGTAAAACTCATAGTCGTCAGGCGCGACATCTGAGCCACCATGCCAAACGTTCATATAAAGAGCGATATTTCGATACTTGGGATTGTCAGTAAAACTTAGTCCGGTCTTTTCTGCCGCTAATTTGCCATCAAAATATCCCCGTAAAATTCCATTACTCTTACCAATGTCATTTAATTTTACGTATATTTTAATGGCATGCCATTGCTCATCAAGAATCGCTTGTGTGTCCACACCTTTTCTATCCCAGACGAAAGTTTCCCCAAACATTCTTCCGTCTCTGTGTATATTTGGACTGTCTCTATGATAGGTGTAAAAAGATAGCTTACCTATTGAGTGGACATACTCTCCATTCTTACCCTCACCAGCTATGCCCATGCGAGCACTCCATGACTTTCCCTGATTATCGGGACCACCTGTATTTCCACCAGCTCCCCCTCCTCCATTTCCACCAATCACAGTATCGTAACCTTCTATACTCCCAGGGGAATCAGTAATATTACCACTAACACCCGGTAGCTTCATCCCCATATGACTGTTCCAGTTTACAATTCGAATATCGTAGGCTACCCAGCCTTCAGTTTGGTTGGGAAAAAGATCATTGCGCCAGAGATTTCCCCAGTGCGTTCCTTTTTTGACAGGAACTTTTAACCATTCCTTGTTACCTGAAGGAGGTCGAGGATGACCCCAGTCACCAAAAGCTGAATCTTTGACCTCGTACCTTTGTCGATTTTCTAAACGTAGGGAGTCAGTAATAGGATTAATGATTCTTCGAACTTGATTGGTGTCTTCTCCAGGTGCAGAAGTCTGGGGAGGATTAGTGGTTGTAGTATTATTGGTCGAAGAAGAAGAGCTACTAGCCCCGGTTGTTTTAAATTGACCTAAACTCGAAAGAACTTTACTTCTACCGCTGCGACCTTCGACTTTGAAAAAGTATGTTGTATTTGGCTCTAGGTTTTCTAACTGCTGACTAAAGCTTCTTTTTCTCAAAAAGCCCGAGTAAGGTCCAACTTTTCCGAGATTCTTGGTTTTACCAAATAGAATCTTTCCGGAAGCATCTTTACTAAAATCCGCTGAAATCTTTGCACTGCTCTCATTAATATTGCCTGCTTGAACATTACTAATCATAAAGCCAGCTGCGTTGGCAGCAGAGCCAGGCCTCTTTGAGCGACGAGTTCTACATGGCTTCTTACCGTTTAGACCGTAACCATCCCCGTCTGGGTCAACACACTCGGCAAATGAGAGACTAGGAATAGATAGCGAAAAAGCGAACAACAGGGTGAAAATCTTTAATAATTTCATATACATAGGGGGATAAGGGAAAGGAATCTGCCGAGGGGCAATTATTGAAAAAATACAATACCAGCAAGAACTAGGTCGGCAGATCTAACTAATATCTAAAGGGCTTGTTAACTACCAGATTTACCTACCCCTCAAAGCCTTATCCCTGGGGCTTAACTAGAATAGATCCAGGATCCAAAAAAAGCAGGGGGCTGCTGTTTCTTAAAGATTCAATTGCTATAGAAGCTATCAAGGATGAGATTATTAAAGTGTCCAACTTGCAAAAATTATCTGTCTTGGAAGCATTACCTTTTTGTCAGGTGGCAAACTTACAACTGTAAGAGAAGAAGTTAAAACTGATTTTTTCACATAATTAGAACTCAGAGCCTTCTCGCATTATTCGCTGGCCTCTCAGATACCTAATCTGGTTAACTAACCTAAAATTAGATAATTTGTTAACTGTATAGGCCCTGAAAACTAAATCAAACCCGGCTACAGCCTTTAAAATAAACACTAAGGAACTAAAAACGTGAAACACAAGTCCTTTTTAATCGCACTAATTTGTTTAATCCTTTCTCCGATTTTATGGGTCTTAGCCTTTAAAATAGTTGGTTAAGGGCACCTACCTTTTGGTATGACCATTCTGAGGACTAGTTTTAAAATCATTGAGTAGTCAAACTAGGTTGGTAGTAGTTTTTTGCAACATCCAGAAAAAAGACAGACAGGCAAGATTATGAAACTTTCTATGAGATTTACCCTTATTTTGACGATTTGGTTCTCCTTCCCGTCTCAATTGCTTGCGCTCGACCAAACTCCTCTACCTAGGGACTGCAACGGTTCGAAAGAAACGTATCTCAGCGAGTGTCTTATTAACTCCAACAGTTCGGGTTGGAATACGAACTATAAAAAATTTGCGGAAACCAATAAAGTTACCAGGAGTGGAGGAGTTGTGCAGTTTCTTCCCTCCCAGGCAGCAAACCCTTATAAGAAAGTTGCCTATATGATTGGACCCTATGCTGGGAGTAGTCTTTATCTTTCCTTAGAAGAAACTACTAGCAGTGCAAAGAAGCTTAAATCAGAGAGCTCGAAGCTGGCTTCTTGGGGTACTTGCCTTGGAGAAGAAATTGAGCGCTTGAACAAGTATTATCCATTTGTAGATAAGACACTTCTAAATTTGTTGTACAACGATATCTCTGTTTTGTTCATCGGCTTTGGTCATCCTCAAAATGATGAGTTGCCGTTAGCCGCTCGTGTTGCAGTAGTTAAGAAGGCCGTCAAGAATTTTTCTTTCATTAGGCAGATTAAGAATAAAAATGACAAGCCCCCCTTAGCGGCATTGGTTGGGTTCAGTGTTGGTGGGGTTGTTGGAAAGATTGCACTCAGAGAGCTGGAGATCGAACATAATATCGAACAAAGATATCTTACTAATACTTCAAGAGAGGGACCACGGGTTAATGATCCAGCACACGATGTAGGGCTTTTTGTGTCATTAGATTCACCTCATCAAGGCTTTACTGTGCCCTCTAGTATTCAATATCTTCCCATTTATCTTAAAAATGCCTTTAGCGAAGCTAAAAATAAACTCGGAAGTGCTCTTGGGGTTTTTGGAGAACTGTTTGAGTTTACAGGACTTGATGCAATAAATACCTCCTATGAGGATGCTGTTAGAATAAGTGAGTTAGACGAAGCGACAGTTCAATTGGAAAGAGCCATAGCCCTTTCTCTTGGTGGACCGCTAGCTCAGGACTTGCTTGTAAATAATCTTCTTTATGAAAATCAACAATCTCCAAATATTTCCTATATCAAACGAAAAGAAGCGATGCCTCGAATGACTAAACTAAATGTTGGGATTACCAGTTCCGCCATTAATGGGAGTATTCTAAATTTGGGGGAGCGGTATTTTAAATTTAATACTGGCACCAATAAAAAGCTAGAGGGTGGATTACGTATGGAAATTTCAGCAAACATTCCTGATTTTGGAAAACCTTCAACTTTTGATGCAAATTTCTATTTTCATACTCCAAGGACAATAGTCGGCATGACCCGTCCTTACAATTTCTATGCTCGAGTGAAACAACCCAACCCAAAATATGAACGCACTTCTTGTTCTTGGGAGGATAAGAAAATTGGAGATGTTCAAACCCACCTCGAGGATAAAATGACTATGATTTGGCCTGATTTTAAATTGAATCTCGAGGAATCTCGGGGTTGTTTTATTCCTATGTCTAGCTCTCTTTCTCTCTTTCCACAAACTACCGAGAATATGAGAAGGAGTACCCAACGAACCATAATAGTCGATGGTTTAAAGACTGCGAAAAGAATACCTAACTCCCATTTTGATATTGTTTTAGGGGACAGCGAGAATAGGAAGCACTTAATTTTTTCAGAGAATGTTCAAAAAGATTTTTTGCATTTGATGACAAAAAATTTTGCAATACCTAAAGACGAAGTAAAAAATATAGACGATGACCTTCTTGATCCACTGCCAGTAGCCTGTGAGGATATTAAAATAGGTAGTTTTTATTCTTATAAACTTTGGTCGAGTGGTGAAATCCTCAAATTTATGGTTGTTGATATCATGGACTCTGATCTACCTTACTCGTCGATTGTAAAGAATCAAAAGGGTGAGTTGATTTATTGTTCGAATACGATTTCAGCCAAGCAAGAAAACGTTTGGGCCAATTTGGAAAGCGGCTTAGAAGAATTGGGCTCCCCTTCAGAGAAGTGTATAGATGAAGACGGAGATGGTTGGGGCTGGAACGGAAAGTCTTCCTGTCAGGTCAAGAGTCAAGATGAGAAATGCATTGACGCCGATGGCGACGGATGGGGATGGGATGGTTCATCCTCTTGTCAAGTCGGATCTAAGAAGGCAGCTTTTAAGAGTATAGATAGTCAATGTATCGATCTAGACGGAGATGGTTGGGGTTGGGACGGAAATAACTCTTGCAAAACCCAATGAGAAAATTGACTTGTGTTAAAGCTTCATAAAAAGTTTATAAGTATATACCCCGCCCACTATAAATTTCGGCTTTTAGTTGAAATCTCGAGCGGGGTATACCTGTATAATTGCCTCGCTCACGCTTGGCTTATACTGAATCTGTGGAAGGTAAACTAAAATACCGAAATTTATAATGGTTTCAGTATATAAGGGTAGGCGACGAATATACCCATCCTAGTATAAATTTCGGCTTAGACGACCTTTCAATCAGATGGGTATATGCAGTGCGGTAGCACTGCCATTAGACAGATATAATGAGACTCCAACGTGCTACAAGTCCGCAGGACTTGGCTAGAAAATACCAAATAAAGCGGATTTCCTAGGCTCAGCTAGCTTTTCTTGCGAAGCTGCCCTTCCCCAC
>CALKYB010000157.1 GCA_938003565.1 uncultured bacterium | reverse complement strand
CGATGCTCGATCGCAAGAAAATGAGTCACTCAGCTAGAATAATTAATGATTGGCATGGAACGATGATGAAGTCCGGAACAAATATAGGACCTCTAGCCCCTCCAATACTTCAAATTTTGGATAACTCTTTACCTATTCCTAAACGACAAGCTGAGTTACGTACTCTGCATGACCGTAGTCCTATCTTTGCTCTCTATTTGAGCGCGGCCCTAGGTTTGGATACGAAAGGTGACTATACTTTTACGCCAATTCTTAAGTCCTTTCTCAAAGAGAAGAGTGGAAACAATGATCTTGATGAGAAAAGTATATACGCAGTAATACTCTCGGAGAAAGATTTGCTTCTTCAGTTTGAGGAAGCTGTGTCTGCATCCTTTGCTGATTTTTCTGAAAATGACCTCGCTTGGGGAATGTTGTTTTTAGCAGAGCAGAACAACCTTTTGCTCAAAAATGTGGCAAATGAGGTTCTTGCAAGAGAGGTTGTTCCTACCTTTAAGCGAGAGTTTGTTAGGGTTCTTGCAGGGGTTGATCATTTTTCATTGAATAAAAAACTTAAGTTGGCTCTAGTACGTGGCTCGACTGGCAAGACGAGGATCGATGATATTCCCGCTCTAGGTCGTTGGTCTAATCAAGAAGCAGAACGTCTCTTACTTATCATTTGTGCAATAACCGAAGACGAAAAAGTTAGAAATAACGCTTTTGCTACAGTTGCACAGCGGTCGGTTAGTTTTGAACCAGCAAGGACCCTAGTGCGTTGGGTTCAAAACAACTATTGGAAGAAGAAGGGTAGTTTAGCTAAAGCCATTGCAGTTATTTCTTTGCAAGATCTAGCCTCTGATGAACAAGTAGAGAAAGCTTTTGATATTTTGCTACCTTACTTGAAAGACGAAAAAGCGTTTAGGATGTTTGAGAAGTTAGGAGATGAAAAATTGAGTCTTATGGCTTTGAAAAAGGTTGGGAAGATATTGCCAGATACGGTTCTATTTGAATTATTGAAACATAAGCGGAAAGAAGTCCGAATGAAGGCGGTGGAGTCACTTCGCGGTCGGAATGGATTGCATGTTTTACAAATGATCAATAGGGCTTATGAAAGAGAGAAAGATCCGGATGTGAAGAAAGTATTTGAAAAATCATCTTGGATAAGGAAAGACAAGAAATAGTTTGGATGAAAAGGCTTTGTAATTTGTAATGTTTGCTTTAGAGATAGATTTTCATGATGGGATTAGTAGTCCCGAAACTTTCCTAATTCGGAGGGCTCAAGCGCTAATAGGTTCGAGTGAGTTTTCGCACGTAGTTATTGACGGAGCCGCAGTAGACTCTGCTGAGCTGAGAGTTTTTAGGCAGTTAGGAGATTCTTTATTGTGTTACTACAAAAGTAAGGGAGCCGAGGGTAAAGAGGATCTTTCGATTCGAAAATTTAAAAAAAATGCGGTGTTGGAACTAGGAGATGTGACTACTACCGTAACAAGCTTGGATCTAGACTTATTAGTGGGTCCAAGTGAGTCTCTTGATAGGGCAGGAATTAGGATTTTAAACGAAGCATTGAAAAATTCATCACCAGTGTTACCAGCGTTGATATTAATGGGTTCTACTCCTGTGATTGTATCTTTTCCGCCGAGAAAGGAGGTTGTTGTAGGTAGATCTAGAAACTGTTTATTGAGGGTAGATGCAACAGATGTGTCTAGCGAGCATGCTCGCTTTGGTTTTAGTGATGACAGTTTTTGGATTGAAGATCTAGGCAGTACGAATGGAACTTTCTTGGACGGTGAGAGAATTTCAGGAAGAAAAAATTTTGGCCCGGAACAAAGAATAAGACTTGGAGGTGAAACAGTGTTAAAGGGGATTACTTCGATGAAGGAGTTGGAAAAGCTTGAGTCGGAATTTAAGCAGGAAGATGAAGTTGATTCTTCTTTGGGTGGCTACCCCTGTATAGTATCTGAGTCTGACTTGGTGAAACCTAAGCGCCTTGTTTTGGTTCAAGGGAAGACGATAAGAATGGGTAGAGATCCAGTAAATGATATTTGGATTGGAGCTTCGCATATTTCTAGGCATCATTGCGAAGTTCAGTTTACCGAAGAGGGTGAGCTATTTATCAAAGATACTAGTTCCAATGGCAGTTTTTTAAATGATACTAAACTTCAAAGAGATCAGGCTGTAGCCCTGGATTCGGGACCAGGGAAATTAAGTTTTGGTCCAGAGATAGTTCTGCGTTTATGTCTCAATGAAGACCAAGAGTCTGGTTTGAGCACTGGAACTAAGAAAGGTAGAACCATTGATTCAAGCCCTGAGTTTAATGTTGGTGAAGAGACGAAAACCCGAAATCCCGCTATTCTTTCAGAAGATGCAGGTAGAAGGGGTATTGACTCTAAAGATAAGTCTAGCTCATCCCTTCCAGCAAGGGTCCAATCTCACAGTGATTCAAATCCTAGCAAAGGTCTGGGTATAGGGGGTACTGGACGGTCTACGGAAAAAACGATTTATGGTGATTCTGAGCAGGATCCGGCATTTTTAGGGAAATATCAGGGAGGGGGGCTTGGAAAAGGGGCTTACCTAGCTGCCTTTACAGTTCTGCTCTCGTCTATCTTAGGGCTGACATATTTAATTATTTCCAAGATTTTTTGATTCATTTTGGAAGAATGATCATCTTAAAACTGTATTGATTAAAAATATTCGTCTTTTTTAGTCGGAAATAGGCTTTGTGCCTGATGGATTCCTGACGGCAGAGCAAATATTTGAAAAGTTTATTTATCCTTAGAGGAATCTTCCTATGGCAACAGATGACGGAGAGTTGACATTTATTCGCTGCCCAAGTTGTAGCAGCCTAATCCCTGCAGTCGCCGCTAGGTGTCGAATGTGTGGGCATGGACTTGAGGAAGAAGCTAGCTCGGCTGCTGATGAGAATGGTAAGAGTCGAATCCGACATAGAAAGGCAACAAATCACTCGGGAGTATTGAAAGATTTTTCTTTGAGTGAAGAACCTACCTATGAGGCTAAATCTTTAAGAGATGAAGCGCTGGCTGATTCGCAAGGAAGAGAGCAAACATCGATTCAAGAAGTTTTCGAGCCGGTTCCACAAGATCTTGCTTTTGCAGAGGATGCTATTGAACCTAGTGCTGCTAGTAGAGAAGAATCAGCGGTTTCAGCTTCTACTTCTGTTGCGTCTGAGGATAGTAGAATTCAAGGCGAGGAACAAACCTTAGATAATATTCTTGGCAATCAATCTAACTTTCAAGAAGTTGCCGAAGACTCCAAGGTGGTTGATAAACCGAAGAAAAAGCGAAGAAGGAAAGGCAGAAGTAAAGCTTTCTCTGGCTCAAATGGGACTGGTTATCAAAAAACCCCTATAGAGGCGGATAGTTCGCACGATTCTGAGGTGGTTGACAGTGCTCAGAATTTTCAAGATAGAGCTTCGAATAAAGTAGATGCGGAGAGAACCTCAAAAGTGAAGTTCAACCCAGAAACTTCGGCTCCTGCCGAAGAGTTGAGAGAGGAGTTGATGGTCGAGCCAAACACTAAGAAGGAGACATCCGTGGAGAGTCAAGTTGATTTAGAAAAAGTTTCAGAGAGTAAAGGGATCCAGCCACAGTCAGACTTACAGTTGGTAGGTTGGCTTGTGAGCTACAGTGGAAATACTTGCTCGACTATTGAAGTTAGAGAGGGGAGATTCTTCATCAGTGCCGAGTCGGTAAAAGGTGCAGATTTAGTTATTGAGAACATGAATCTTTCGGTGCCACATTGTTTGGTTCGAGCTAGCACTCTCGAAGGTATTAGGGTTCAAGATCTGATGAGTGATGGTGGTACTTTCATCAAGAAGCAAACCGATGGTGAGTTTAGAAAGGTTGATGATTCAACTATTGTTGAGCATGGTGATTGGATTAGAGCCGGTGACTATGAAGCTCTTGTATGTCTAATACCGTTTAGACAGGCTACTGTTTAAGAAGAAATGCTCGAGTCGATGTTGCAGTAGTCTACTTAAGACAGCGGCGAAAAAATCTCTGGAGTAAGGTCAAAACAGCTTGCTGTTTGCCAGCCTTTAAGTCACTTTTCAAGCAGATTTTTAACAACCTCTCAATAATAGAATCGATCCAATTTAGGTAGTCCAGATGGAATGTATTGCTGAATCGGGAAATCGAAATGGTAAGCAGAAGTTGGTACCTGCACCTGAACAAGTCCTTGGAGACTTTGCCAAGAGTGATTCCTCAAGTGGATAGCGATCCTGCAATCGTCGCTACCCATCAATGTTTAGCTTAAGATAAATCAATTGCTATTCTTTCTTAATAATTTCCAAAGTTTGACAATCAAGACCAGATTTAAATGTTGACAGACTTCCTGTAGCAGTTTGCTCCCAACTATTTCTAGTTGAATCCGTCGAGCCACCACCTACAAAATATACTTTTTCAATACCGTTCTTATTAAGAATTTTTTCAAACTCATTTTCAAGAAGTACTGAAGGCGAGGAGTTTGTAATATAAAACTGCTCACCTTTTCTGTTTGAGGCCATTAATCCGTTCATGAAATTCGTAACATGCTCAATACCTCTAGATCCTCTATACTTAACATTTCCGGCTTTTTCTTCAGACTCAATTGTACCTGTAAGCCTATAAAGAAGAGTATCAGTCATCCCGTTGAATGTGCCAGGTACTTTAACTACGTCGTACCCTGTTTCTTCAAGACGCGAGATCAGAGTTGGATAATTCTTTCTCTCAAAGGCCGTGTCATGCAAGGCATGATAGTAGTATTGATCTAAAAGTTGCCGTTCGGTGATGTAATAACTCTTTTCTCCATCGGCTGTCAGATCGAATGATCCCTCATTCTCAAATATGCCATGAGAATTAGTTTTAGAAATAGTTAACTTTCTATTTAGCGCTTCTTCGTTGTTGGGATTAGATAAGATAGAATCGATCAGTTCAACACTACTCTCAGGGCTTTCTAGAAACACTTGTCCATTCAAACCGGGCCGAAGCATAAAATCAATATGAAAAAATCTTTGCGGAACAAATGTTATATTCTCAGGCTTAGTGTTAAAAGCATCCCCGTAAGCCTCTTTTAGCTGATTCATCTCTGCTTCGAAACGATAAGGATCCAAAGAACTGCGTATTTCATCATCACCTCCTCTAAATTCATAGAATTCTTTTTTAAGAGCAAATTCAATCATCCTGTTTCTCTCAAGAGTATCAGGACCTAATTCATTGGAGGCTCGAAGTTTACTAATGTCTTTCTCTAGTTGTTTTTGGTCAAATAAATTGTAGGCATGCATCGAATGATAACTAACAAAAGCATTGCCCTCGCCAATTATGACAGCGGGCTCTCCGTTTTTTAGTGGGGCTGAAAGAACGTTACCTCCATCTGCTTGAATAATATCTTTTGCTTCTCTAATGGGGGTGCTGTTGTCAAGATTTGCATCCTTTCTTAGAACAAAACCAGTAGCCATTATTGATGTTAGTGCGTTCTGAGGACTCTGCTCTTTTAATCTTTGCCCATCAATCGTTTCATAAGTAGTGTCCTGACCGTAGCCATATACATTTCCTATATTCAAATTCATATATTTAGGCCTAAAACTATTTAAACCATAAGCAGATCCATCATTTCGCAAGATTGCTCCGTCTTCAATATGGGGGGTTTTATTTAAAATAACATCAGCACTTACTTCCGGAAGAACTAACCTTTTTAGATTTTCTATAGTTTCAATATTGGCTGGATTGCCAATATATTTTTCTGCGCCAGATATTGCTGAAGATGGACTAGCTAATCTAAAACCTTCAATTTTCGCGATTTTCTTAAGATCTTCAGCAAACACGCTGTTCCCTATCACAACCGTGTCAAGCTGCCGCTCAGCTCCTTCAGAACTTAAGCCAGTATAATCCCTTGATGCTAAATCCTTTTTGTCAGAATCAGTTGGCCTAAGTGCCTCATTTTTATCAAATAAATCGCTCATTTATAACTTTTTATATATATAGAAAGGTTTTGATAGTATTATGCTCAAATATCCCTACTCTGTGATACTAAGTAGGTTGACAATTACATGAACAATATTAGTTAGTTAAGCTAGCTTCTACCTGCCTCACCAATTTAGACTGGCTTGAATTCACTAATATTATAAATCAAGGCCCTATCCCTCCGAGATTTGTAACATTAAAACTATTTGAAGGTGATTGCGGGGAGCATAAAGAGGGGTGCTCTTGCTCCAATGTCACTCAATCTTTGGTTGGTGCATAACATTCCTAATCCTTACATATTATGAGGAGAGATTGGTTGATAGAAAGGTG
>CALKYB010000156.1 GCA_938003565.1 uncultured bacterium | reverse complement strand
CGAGTAGGGATCTGCCTTACGCCAATCCGCAAGATAAGCATCAGTATCGCGTGCACCAACTTTCATTGCGCATCTGTCAATTGCTTGCTCGAACCGTTCTTCAAGTTGAACTTTCGAACCTCGACGACCTTTGAAAAAACTTTTAATAGCTCTTCAATTCCTTTTTCATCGCTCAATCGCCCTGCAAATCCTAGAACTTTTGTTCCGGGCTCCAAACCAACTTCCTTCTCCAAGAGTCGAGAAGGATTTTTTTTAGAAAATTTATTTAAATCAACTCCATTGTTGATAACTTGAACTCTTTGCTCATCAACAAACAATCCACAAAACTGTTCCCTTTGACCTTCGGAGACAAGAACCACTTTATCAAAAAATCGCAATGCCAATTTATCTAAAAAATCATAAAAGCTAAGCTTCGGTGTAGCAGCCACCCAACCATGGGCGATAGAAAATAACTTTAAGGGGCATCTGAAAACAAACTTAAGTATAAACCCCACTATATCTGCTTTGTAACCATGACAGGATAGACAAGTTATATTCTCCTGCTCAATTAAGTTCTTGAGTTTAGCGAGCACAGACCAATCTATCTTGGAGCGGGAGGGAAAACAATGGAACTCTCTCAAACTCTCGCCTTTACCTTCCAACAGGTTACGAATATCTGCCGCTTCGTCGCTAGGATCTCCGAGATGGACAACACTTAGCCTAAATCGGTTGGGCGAAAGATTTTCAACAATATAGGAGAGATTACGAGGAATACCACCAAATCCATTGGCACTATACACCATTAGTATATTTATTTTTTCCAAGAGGCCTAGTCTACAAGTAAATAACCGTCCCTAAAACAATTTGGGTCAGTCTAAGAAATAATCATATTAGGGAATCATAGAGCGCTACGTCGGGATGTGACAACTAGTTAGTGAGAATCTTTGGGAGCTACAACATCTAAATTTAATGACTTTGTCCCAAAATCTGGCTCTAAAACTAATGAGATTGAAAATATTCCCCCATCAATGACCTAAGTGACTAATACTTTAACATTTTTTTGTTATTTTCTTAAGTTTGAGTATAAACCTCCCGACTAGTCTCTATTTGGTTGTTTCTGGTTATTATGGGTCGCCAGCCTTTAGTTATTATGAGTAATTTCATAGACTTAGGGGCCGGATAAACTATCCGCAGATAGAATACCCCACCCAAACCTCCATAGAACAGTATAAATTCTGAAGTAATTTCGGGCTTTTTACTGATTAGTAATTACCGAATTTCGGTTCTTTTATTGTTTTAGTTGAGGTCTTTATGAGTCGTCTAGTCCAGTATTGTTTGTTAGCCCTAGTTTTAATTCCATTTCCGAATTTGGCATTCTCAGAATGTGTTGATCCCGATGGGGACGGCTACGGCTGGAACGGATCAACCGCTTGCAGAACAAGACGTCAAAAACAGCCTAACCAAAACCCTGACACCCTATCTATCACATCCACTTCGCTTGAATCCCTAGGATCAACAACTGCAACAATCAATGCATCTGTTAACCAGCCGGCAAGAATTTACCTGAAGTTTGGAGAAAGTGAAGCTATGGTTAACACAGGAGCTTACACAAGCTCTATAAGCCAAGAAAGTAGATCTATGACCATCTCCGGACTAAAACCATCTACTAAGTACTACTACAAGGTCATAGCTACCGCCATGAGGCAAAGAATTGAAAGTAGTCTTCTGGAATTCAACACTCAAGCAGTGGTTTCAACTACTACCTCGACGACTACCACCTCATCTACCACCAGCTCTACATCAACAACCTCTAGCACTACCACTTCGAGCACAATAACTACTAGCACCACCACAACCCAACCCAATCTAGCTAGCTGCGCCGATGAGAAGAGTTCTCTAAGCCTCGGTACCGCACGTGGTTTGGCAAACTTTCACACTATGAGTCTTTACTGGTCACCTAATGGTGCTCAAGATTCAAGGAAAGTCAATGTTCGATTCAAAATTTGCGGAATACCAGGCTGGAAGAGAGGTCTTGAACTCCTTCACAACCCTATTAATACCGATCTCACCGGCCAATATAACTCCTTAAGACCGGACCGAGAAGCGTATCGAGGTAGCTTGGTTCATCTTGATCCCGATACTGAGTATATTGTCGAGCTCTCTTTAGAAGGAACAAACCAAGTAGCCCATATTGTCGAAAGGACAAAATCAGATAACTTCCCAATAGGTAGAATTATTGATTACACAAATCAAAACTTAACTGGTGAGCTCAGTCTAGGTTCTGCTGAATCTGGCACACCAGGTGCTTATGTACTTATAGACGGAACTGGAGCAACAATTGATGCAAGCAGCTCTAGATTTGGAATTGATGTAGATAATCTTAGCTACGCAATAATTCGGGGTTTTAGAATAATAAATGCCAGAGAAACTGGAATAATGTTAGATGATTCTGAACACCTAATAATTGAAGAGAATGAAATTACAAACTGGGGATCTAAATCTGATTTTTCATCGTTTGCCGAAAATGGACATGACGCTATCAAATCGGGACATGGAAGAGATACCGTTAAGAATCTAGTCATTCAAAGAAATAAAATCTATAATCCAGCTTTTGATTCAAATAGCTGGTCTGAGCTGAACTCAGATTTTCTCGAAGCACGGATCGCTGATCCTACACTACAACCAATTTCGAAAAACTATCACCCCCAAGGCTCAGCAGCAATAACCCTAAATAGTAACTACACAGGAAATCATATTATTCGCTACAATGAGATAGGAAAGGACACAAATGGAAACCGACTGAAAGACGGGCTCGGTGGATCAGTGGACGGTAGCTATCATGGTTTCCCTGGACCCGACTCAGATGTATATGGCAACTTTGTTTCGAGAGTATGGGATGATGCAATTGAAGTAGAAGGTGGAGGCTTGAATGTCCGAATCTTTGAAAACTATATCAGTCGATCTTTTGCTGCTATAGCAAACGCTCCTACCTCAGTTGGACCAATGTATATTTTCCGTAATGTAGCTACCCGTAGTGAAGCCCATCGAAACGGTTCAAACCGTTTCGGATACTTTCTAAAAATGGGTTTTGCGGGAAATGAAAGCTTCATGGGCGGATATGTCCATATTTACAATAATTCAATACTTCAGCTCGCAAACGATGGCTATGGTGGAATTGGGACGATAACCTCTGGTCGTGGGCGAATCATGAGAAATGTTATTTCTCAAAACAACATTTATCACATGAGAGATTCAACCGAACTGTCTTTTTCGAGCAAAGACCTAAACAATATCCCCTCTAGCTTTACTGACTACAGCTTGTCAAACAAGCTCAATACTATTGGTCAAAATGAAAGCAACGGTGTGGATGGAATTCCTGTTTTCTCAGACCCAAACAATATTTTTGATGTAAACACCTTAACTGGAAATTTCTCACAAGCAAATAACAGCCCAGCTCGAGACAATGGCTTTCCAATTCCGAACTTTGCCGACAATTTCAATGGCTCAGCTCCCGACATTGGCGCACATGAAACGCAAAGCCCACTTAAAGTTTACGGAACTCAATCTCAAGCCCGATAGGAGTCATCTTTTCAAAAACATAGCTCTAGTGCGAGCTACAATATAGACTCCATATACTAAAAGCAAAGCCGGAAAACTCTCCGGTTTTGCTTGGGCAAAGGCAGTTCTAGCACTGACTGCTAGTATTGGGATAAACACAAACAAACCACTCCAAAACGAAGAGGCTACAGCAGACTCGACACCGAGAAATTTTCCGACCACCGAGACCCCAAACACAAAAGAAAAAATAGAAAAATAGAAGGGTAAAGCTAAGCTAAGTAATTCTCTAGCTCTGAAACGACCAGAGCTAAGAAAATCTAGGCTGGTTGAAACACTATCGGCCCCTCTCCACACTTCCTTCCGATACAACTCAGGAAGTGTATTCGCATCTTTCAAATGCAGGGGAGAAAGTCTATCATCAACAAAAATCTCAAAGGACTTAGCAATATCTAAACCCAGCTGAACATCCTCACAGGTTTCTTTAGATTCATCAAAACCGCCAACACCCTCAAACGCTGCACGTTTAACTAAAATTGCGCGTGTCGCCAACCAGCTATGATCAGACCCCTTACCACTGAAATCTAGATGCACCTTCCAGGCCCGAGCAACCCAAGTCGAATTTGCAGGGAGAATATGAGTTTTTGAACCCGTCATTCCAACCTCGGGCCTATCAAAATTCCTCAAGGCTTCTCTCAACCAAGTCTCATGAAGAAGGCAATCTGAATCAACAAACCCTATATAGGAGCTGCCCAAGGCTCTAGCACCTTTATTCCTCATAGCGGCAATAGACTCACCGGGAGCCTCTAGCACCTTATCGGCTAAGGTTCTCGCCAACTCTAGCGTGCTATCCGTTGAGCCGTTATCCACAACTACAATAAAAATTTTAACTTGAGGGTAAGCCTGATTCTTCAAATGCTCCAGGCAAGCCTTTATAGTTTCCCCAGAATTGAGACAAGGTACAACAAAGCTAACTTTCACTTGTTCCATCTACTGAGAGGACTTAAAGGTAATAAATTGATTAAAAAATAGGACCTAGAATTACTATAAATATCGTGACGCAGGACTCCATCAATGTATAGTATAGCCATTAAATTCGCATCATTTTTTTCAAAGCTCTGAATAAGTAAATGAAACGTCAAGCCCTGATTCTGTTAATTACGGTCACTGGTTTAATAGCTTCATTTGTTGATGCCTTCTATGGCCTACTTCTCTACACCTGGTACTCATTCAGCTCTCCCTTAGAGCTCAGTTATGGAGCCTTAGAAGGAAGCAGATTGTCCCTTTTAGTAGCAGTAGTGCTAATACTTACGACTTTGCACCAAAGAGGAAAATTATTCGCCAAACACATACTTACACTTCTATCCTTCGCTTTTCTTTTGGCTTGCTCATTCTCACTTGCATACTCAATGCAATTTGAATTCGACTATATACTCTCAAGAATGGAGCTATTAGCTAAAATCGTTGTTATTACCTGCTTGTCCCCTTTACTGATACGATCCCTAAAACAACTACGAATTTTTATTCTAACCATCGCAATTTCCGGGGGCCTACTAGGAGCATACTATGGGGCCTTTGGACTGCTATCTGGTTCAAGAAATATCTCCGGCCCAGGTCGGCTAGGTGACAATAATAACTACGCGGTCTTTTTAGTAGCCCTAATCCCCTACATCTTTTATGCGGGTCGTCATTTTCCATACATCAAATCCCAAACTACTGCCGGACTAGCTACATGCGGATTACTCTCTGCCAATATCCTAGCAATTCTTTTAACGTTTTCTCGAGGAGGCTTTTTAGCTCTTTCAATTTCTGGATTGCTTTTGTTGGTTTCTGTTAGATCAACTATCCTAAAATTTATTTCCTGGAGTGTGATAATCCCCAGCTTTGCATTTTTGGTATGGCAAATATTTGCCATCGATGAAAACTTATTCGAAGTTCCTCAGGGAGAGCGTTCTGAGTCAATAGTTAGCGAAACACTCAACAGCTATGTATCGAGGCTAAGAACCCTCAAACAAGGGATCGGAAAAATAGATTCTGCAAACTCCCGAACACATTTTTGGAAAGTCGCAATGAAAATGGTTCAAGATAAGCCCCTGCTGGGAGTGGGTTATAGTAGATATCCTCAAGAATATATGAACTATAATTTTCATGAGGGGCAATATAAACCGAATTTTGGATCCCAGAGATCGGTGCATAGCACCTTTTTTATGGTCCTTTCCGAAACTGGTTTAATAGGCTTTAGTCTTTTTACGCTTCTTCTTTTATCAAGTCTTATTATCCTGCAGAAGGTCATCAATACCTGTAAAATTCATTACAAAGAACCTGGAGCTGGTGAGTTAATTGACTATGCAAACCTTTGCCGAATATCACTCGTTGGATACTGTGTGGGAAGTTGTTTTGTGAATACTCTGACCCAAGAAACCCTCTGGGCAATTTTTACAATCACGATAGTCTTGGATCGTCTAGCCGCTTCTATTCGAGCGAAAAATCAACTGGACTCCGACTCAACATTCAGTGATCAAAAACAAACAAAACATAGGGTGGTAGGAAACGCCCCTTTCCTAAAGTCGACTTTTGGGTCCATGACGTTATTCAGATCTTGGAAATCTCTCTGGTCATACCGAAGAAGACCTGAGGCCATTTGCTAGTTTTTGGGAAACCATGAAAATTCTAATTGTCTCTCATAATATACCCTATCCACCAAACAAAGGAGAGAAGATTCGCTCCTTTCACATGATCAATCACCTCAACGAAGAAAACGATATTTTCCTCGTTGCTTTCTGTCGGAATTCAGAAGATCTAATTCATCAGAACGAATTAGGGAAAAGATTTAAAAAAGTTTTCTTAATACAAATGCACTCAATCTTGTCCAAGTTCTTTGCACTCCTTTGTCTAATTTCGGGAAAGCCAATCACTCTTGGATTCTTTTTCTCTCTAAAACTTAGAAATAAAATTAATGAAATAACGAAAAATGAGAAAATTGATGCTGTGCTGGCAATATGCTCCTCAAGTTCTCAGTATATTCTAAAATTTGACACCAAGTTCCGAGCCACTGACTTCATTGATATAGATTCTATAAAGTGGTTAGAGTATTCTAAAGTGGCACAGTGGCCTAAATCTTGGATTTTCAAACGAGAGCATCGACTCCTATCTGCCTGGGAAAAACATGTTGCCGAAACACAAGAACTCTCCATAGTTACCACTGAGAAAGAACAGAAGGAACTAACAAAGCTCGCTCCTCAAGCTGCTAAAAAAACATTGGTCGTCCCGTGCGGCATTGACACTAGCGACTTTAGACCTTCTAAAACAGAGGTGACGAGTCCAACTTTGATCTTTACAGGTCAAATGGACTATCTTCCAAATATTGATGCTGCAATTTTCTTTTATTTAAATATCCTTCCGTTAATTCGGGCCCACGTTCCGAAGACCGAATTTCTTGTTGTTGGAAGGAACCCCGCTCCAAAACTAATCTCTACCCTACGAACAGCCACTGTAACAGGAGAGGTTCAAGACATTCAGCCCTGGCTAGCTAAAGCTCAAGTTTTTGTGGCTCCAATGCGGCTCGCTTTTGGAATTCAAAACAAAGTCCTAGAAGCCATGGCTTCCGGCATTCCGGTAGTCGCCACAGAAAGAATTCTCCAAGGAATGTCTGTGGAGCCGGGAGTCGACATATTGGCAGCCAATACACCTCATGACTTTGCCGAATCGGTAACAAGTTTACTTAAGGATAAATCTAGGAGGCAAGAAATTGCAAAAAATGGATTAAAATATGTGAGGGCTAAACACGACTGTAGAGTAGTCTCCAAAGAACTTACTCAA
>CALKYB010000155.1 GCA_938003565.1 uncultured bacterium | reverse complement strand
GTATCGAAACTAGTCAAAAAAATCTTTGAGCTTATCAAAGAAGGAGACTTCTTCAGCAACTGGTTTACCCTCAATAGTTGAGAGTTCTTCCAGAAGCTCTTTCTCCCGACCATTTACAGACTTTGGAACAGCAACATAAGTCCGAATTAGTAAATCACCCTTTCGACCAGAACGAAGATCTTCAATTCCTTCGCCCTTACGTTTGAATATCTTACCAGATTCAGAACCTGAGGGTATTTTTAATTTTTCGGTCCCCGTGAGTGTAGGAATATCAACCTCAGCTCCTAAAACAGCCTGTGCATAAGTAAGAGGGACTTCACAGATAATCTCTGTGCCTCTCCGCTCAAACACCTTGTGCTTCTTTACATGTATTTCCACATATAAATCACCAGGAATCCCTCCAGCAACCTTCTCACCCTCACCTTTGAGTTTGAGCCTTTGCCCGTGATCTATCCCAGCTGGAACCTTAACAGAGAGTTTTCCCTTCTCAACTACAAGGGCTTTACCATCACAGCTATTACAAGGATCAGAAATAATTTTGCCAGCTCCACTACATCTTGGGCAAGGCCTCGCGATAGAAAAAAATCCCTGTTGTATCTGAATCTGACCAGCACCCGCACACTGAACACAGTTCTGAGGACTGGACCCAGGCTTAGCTCCTGTACCTTCGCAAGGTTTACAAGGCTCAGGTCGCTCAACCTCGATTTCTTTCTCAATTCCAAAAGCCGCTTCTTCTAAAGTGACTTCCAATCGGGTAGCAAGATCTCTACCGGAGGGAGTTCCCCCACGACCTTCACCAAAGAAAGCCCCAAAAATGTCACCAAAAATATCTTCGGCGAAGGATCCAAAGTCAGAAAAGCCTTGGCCACCACCACCTAGACCTGCGTGGCCGAACCTGTCGTACTTACTACGCTGTTCCTCATTAGATAAAACCGAATACGCCTCAGAGGCTTCTTTAAACTTATCCTCGGCTTCTGGGTCATCCGAATTCCTATCAGGATGAAACTTAAGCGCTATCTTACGGTATTTTTTCTTGATTTCCTCGGCGGATGCACTTTTATCGACACCGAGAACTTCATAGTAATCCCTTTTCAAAGTAGCTACCCAACCCCTTTAATGTGCACTACTGTGCAAGCCTAAAACGGCTCAGCTATCACAAATGGCAAAAAGCAATTTATGCTTTATCGCTTACTTCTTCAAAATCGGCATCAACAACATCGTCATCACTGCTATCGTTCCCATCGTCGTCACCAGAAGCATCATCTGAGCTACCAGCGCTGGCCGCATCTGCGCCATCACTAGCATTAGATGACTCATACATGAACTTGGCAACCGCATGGGCAGCTTCTTGCAACTTACTCTGCGCGGCCTCTAACTCAAGTGGATCACTACTATCAGAAAGAACTTTCTTAGCTTCCTCAAGAGCATTCTCAACATTACTCTTATCAGATTCCGAAAGGTTGTCTCCATGCTCCTTCATAGTTGATTCAGTAGAGTGAATTAAGCCGTCTAGTGAATTTCGTTTCTCAACTAACTTCTTTTTCTCTTTGTCTTCTTCAGCATGAAGTTCAGCATCCTTCACCATCTTCTCAATCTCTTCCTCACTCAATCCAGAGCTTGCTGTAACCTGAATTGATTGTTCCTTGCCAGTTCCAAGATCTTTAGCTGAAACATGAACGATACCATTAGCATCGATATCAAACGTTACTTCAATCTGTGGAACCCCTCTAGGAGCGGCCGGAATACCAACTAAATCAAATCGACCAAGAGTTTTATTATCGGCCGCCATTTCACGCTCCCCCTGTAGGACATGAATACTCACAGCAGGCTGATCGTTAGCTGCCGTAGAGAAAATCTGGCTCTTCTTAGTTGGGATCGTAGTATTCTTATCAATCAGACGGGTTAACACACCGCCTTGGGTTTCAATTCCCAAGCTTAGAGGTGTCACGTCTAGAAGAAGAACATCTTTTACATCTCCCTGTAACACCCCTGCTTGAATTGCTGCTCCGCTCGCGACAGCTTCGTCAGGGTTCACACCCTTTCCAGGTTCTCTGTTAAAAATATCTTTAACTCTGTCCTGAACCGCAGGCATGCGAGTCATTCCACCAACCAAAACAACTTCATCAATATCAGAAGCTTTCAGACCTGCATCTTTCAAGGCTGTTTCACAAGGACTTTGCAAACGTTGGAGAAGGTCACCACATAAAGCTTCCAACTTTGCACGCGACAACTTAATATTTAAATGTTTCGGCCCGGAAGCATCCGCGGTTATAAACGGAAGGTTAATTTCAGTTTCAAGAGAACTTGAAAGCTCATGCTTGGCTTTCTCAGCAGCCTCTTTCAAACGCTGCAAAGCCATTGTATCGCTTTTTAAATCAATACCCTGGTCTTTCTTAAATTCTCCGACCAGATACTCAACGATAACCAAATCAAAATCTTCACCACCAAGAAAGGTGTCACCGTTTGTCGCTTTCACCTCGAAAACGCCATCCCCTAACTCCAAGATCGAGATATCAAATGTTCCGCCACCTAGGTCAAAAACGGCTATCTTCTTGTCGCCTTTTTTGTCCATTCCGTAGGCAAGCGCTGCTGCTGTAGGCTCATTGATAATTCTCAGCACTTCTAAGCCAGCAATCTTACCTGCATCCTTGGTAGCCTGCCGCTGGGCATCATTAAAATAGGCAGGCACTGTAATAACAGCTTGGGAAACTGCCTGACCAAGATAGTCTTCTGCAGTTTGCTTCATCTTGGTTAGAATAAAAGCTGAAATCTCCTGAGGGCTCTTTAAATCATCACCCAATCTCACATGGGCATCATTATTTGAAGCTTTCTCAATCTTATAAGGCAGCACTGAGGAGGCCTTTGAAACTTCTGGCGAATCAAACTTCCGCCCGATGAGCCTCTTAACAGCGAAGATGGTATTTTCTGGATTAGTCACCGCTTGACGACGAGCTATCTGTCCAACCTGACGCTCACCCGAATCGTTGACCGCAACTACCGAAGGAGTAGTCCTCCCCCCCTCACTATTAGAAATGACTTTGGGGTCTCCACCTTCCATCACTGCTACACAAGAGTTCGTTGTTCCTAAGTCAATTCCTATGATTTTACCCATCTTACTGTTCCTAAATTGGTGCTACGAATATAAAATAAATTTATGTAATAATTACAGCTCTATAAACTATTTACCCGGGTTTTCCCCGGCCAGATAAACCTGTAATCACTATTCAACTAGAGTGCAAGTCTAGAGAAAAAATATTTGTGATTAAAAATGAGAAAACTAGCGGAAGATAATTCCATATAAATATCAAGAACTTACCCTCCCCGATACCTAAAGAACATCCGCCTCTAGGCCTCGCCTTCCTCCTTAGCGTCTTCAGAATTAGCCTCACTATTTTCTACAGGCTTCTCTTTTTCCTTCGACTCCTCCATCACCTTTCCAACTACTACCTGCGCCGGCCTCAACAACTTATCTTTAAAATAATAGGCCTTCTTAAACTCTTCCAGAACACAACCAATCTTTTCTTGGTCCTCTGTTGGGACAGCGGCCAGAGCCTCAGCTTTTTCAGGGTCATACTTCTGGTCAATAAGACTCTCTGATTTGACACTATGACGCTCCAACACACTTTCAAATTGGCTATAGATTAAGGCAATACCCTTGGAAAACTCTTCAAGCGTACCTTTATTCTCCTGATTAACAGCTAGGTTTAAACCATCAACTATGTCTAGTAAATCTCTTGCCAATCCCTCACCAGCGTACATCAAAAGATCTCTACGCTCTCGCAAGTTTTGCTTCTTAACGTTCTCTAAATCAGCCAAGGACCTGAGATACTTATCATGATTTTCCCGAGCCTCCCGCTGAGCAGCCTCGAGCTCATCTTCCTCCTCAACTGCCTCATTTTCTTCTTCCACAACATCAAAACGAGCGATGTTATTTAGATCCTTCTTCTTAACTTCCTTCTTCGTATCAGAGGGCTTAGCGTCAGGGGCAGACTCTTCATCTACCGATTCAAAATCAACTGTCTTGTCTTCCACTTTTACCTTTATCCAACTAGTCCAAATAAAATCAGTACTTGGCTAAATTTATAACACTCACCAAAAAAACTAAATACGAAACTCAATTAAGCCCTCAGCCCACTTAAACCAAAGCGGATCTAGATTCAACAGCTACCCCGAGGAAATCCTGGTAAGACAACCCTAGCAACGAAATAGAAGTCGGAATTTGAGCGCTTAAATATCAAAAAAGGCTCCGTCTCCACTACATAGAGCAAAGGGCCACAAGTATCAAATTCAATGAAGCAATGGGTATAGCAGTGCGTAAGCACTGCCATTAGACAGATATAATGTGCCTCCAACATGCTACAAGTCCTCAGGACTTGGCTAGAAAATACCAAATAAAGCTGATTTCCCAAACCCATCTAGCTTTTCTTGCGAAGCTGCGCTTGCGCTCGACTTATACTGCGCCACCGAGGCAAATGCGACAAATGCCGAAATATAAATGAGGCGCAGCATATTGAAGTAAACAAGAAGCTTTGGCTTCCCTCAGTACTAGTGGAATGTTAGCCCGGGCCATGCTAACTACTCGAAACCTGCAACACTGAATTTACTAGGCCGGTAGCCATGGAAAACAGTAAACATTCATTATCCGCCCTTGAGCTACTTGAAGCTGAAAACTTTAGTGGTTTGGAGTGCTTTCTGCAGTCGCTGCATCCCGTAGAGTTGATCGGAACTATCGAGTCCGTTGCTTCAGAACATCGCCAAAGTTTATTAAAGCACATCACTGGATTGGACGATCTCGCTAGTATTTTCGTGTACGGAAACCAACAAATCATTGAAAGCAGCCTGGAGCTTTTAGATGAATCAAGACTGGTAGCCGTAGCTCGACGACTGGAAGCAGATAATGCAGCAAACATGTTGCGTCTTCTACCACGAAGAAAACAAATTGCTGTCCTTAAACGCTTAGCCCCTGAGTATCAAAGAAAGCTCAAACCACTTCTTAGCTACCACGAAGAAATGGCTGGGGCGATGATGACTCCTCTCTTCGTTAGCATTGACAAGAATCAAACCTGCGAAGAGGTCTTAGGAGAGGTCCGCAGCGAACTCCAATTAGAAGCTATCGACCCCGACACCGATATTACCTACCTCTACGTCACCGAAAACGAATCTCTAATTGGCGTTTGCTCGCTAAGAGAAATTTTATCTTCCAAAGGAACTTCAAAAATAGAGTCAGTCATGACTACCCCAACTATTTCTGTTTCGCCTCAAACAGACCAGGAAGTAGTAGCTCAAATTATTGCAGACTATAACTTCAGCTCGATCCCAGTTTGTGAGGATGAAAACGGCGAGCTTATAGGAATCATCACTCTTGATGACGTGGTAGACGTGATTGAAGAGGAAAACACGGAAGATATTCTTAAACTAGCTGGAACCGAAGACCAAGACCAAGTCGGGGCAAGTGTTTGGACTTCAATTAGAAGTCGCCTCCCATGGCTCTTTGCAAGTTGGATCGGTGGTGTTTCCGGCGCAATGCTTCTTGGCAGCTATACGGAGGAATTAGAAAAGGTGGTGGCTCTAGCATTTTTCATGCCCGTAGTATTTGGTATGGGTGGAAACATCGGCTCCCAATCAACCACAATTACTGTTCGCGGTATAGCAACGGGCGATCTTAGTGAACTTCATATACTAACCAGACTACTCAAAGAACTAAAAGCCAGCCTGGCTTTGGGGATATTTTTTGGGCTACTCTTGGGAATCACAACTTGGTTTCAATTTGGCGATGTCAAACTTTGCATTATAGTTTCAGTTTCCATCGCGAGCATAATGGCTATTGCAGCTTCAATTGGATCAATGATGCCAATACTTTTTCAAAAATTAGGTTTCGATCCAGCCGTTGCCTCAGGGCCATTAGTAACAACTAGCACCGACATTTTGAGCATCTTAATTTATTTCTCTATTGCTTCTTACCTTTTATAACCATGAGTGAACTTCCCCCACAGCCAGGCATTATCATTCGCAGATCAGAAGCGAAGGGAGCCGACTTGGTGTTACAAGTTCTCACCAAAGAACAGGGCAAAATCGCTTTACTAGCTAGAGGTGCTAGGGGAAATTCCAAAAGATTCTCCGGGGGCTTGGATGTCTTCGATTGCGGAGTATTTAGTTTCAGCCCGCTTAAGGGCAGCAGCAGTCTGCTTCTTCTAAAGGAGTTAGAGTCTAGGCATATCTGGCTTCAACTTCGCGAGAATCTAGTTTGCTTTTCCCTAGCTTCAATGGCGATTGAATGCAGCAATATATTTGCTAGGGAGGGAGATCCCGATGCCAGTCGACTTTTTAACCCTCTATTTCTCTGCTTGAAAAACCTAAACACAGTTGACACCGACTCAAAACGCTTCGTCTGCATTATTTTCTACCTTGTCCAGCTTCTCAAATTTTCTGGTTTCGATCTTCTATCCAGTCCCTCCCTAGAAGGAACTGTAGAAAAACGATGGTTCCAAGAAATGGAAGAAAGAAAGGTAGCTTTTGTCCCCGAGAGTGTAGAGCTTATTCATGATGCTATGATTTTACTTCTTGAGAACATTCAAACTATTGATGGCTGGGAGCTTCGAACACAGGAAAATATTTTGCTGAGTTTAAGAAGGTATTTGGCAGACAACCGGAAGGATAAGGCGGTTTAAATCGATTTATAGCGGTTCTCAAAACTTATTTCGCGATAGCGGAAGAAGTTTTAAGAAGTGCGGGGAAGTGAGCGTAGCGAACGACCTAGAGACAAATAGCGTTTCTCCTCATAAAAGCTAATCAATGGCAATAAAAGAATGGGTAGTCTATACAGTTGCAACTTCCCATTCGCTAAATGACTTTAATTTCTCACCTATCCTAACGCGAAAATAGTTTTGAGAAACGCTATAAATCAAGAACAAAGTAAGCCATTAGAGGCAATCACATTCTAAGGAAAATATATTTGAGAGGTTACCCTCATTCTCGGGAGCTTTGCGCTCCCTCCGAGGCCTTCGACATTTTTTTCTTTGCGAAAAAAACGTCTACGGAATCCGGATAACCCCTAAAATATATTTACCTCTTGGCTTGATAAGGATCGAGTCTCAGATCGGTTGAAGCGAAACGAAAAATTAAGAGTCTGATTTAGACGAGGATTCTTTCGCGGTTGGCTTTGGCTCGGATTTTGTAGGGGAGCTGTCGGTAGTGGACTTTGACTCGCCGTTGGATTTGCTTCCTGAGCTGCTTTTTGAAGAGGAGGCTCCACCGGAGGATGAAGAGCCGCTGGCGTAGTCGGTTTTATACCAGCCAGATCCTTTCAAGTGAAAAGCTGTTGCAGAAATCTGCCGTTTGGCAGTGCTCTTTCCACAAGACTCGCAATCGGTCAGTGCATCGGCAGTAATTTTTTGTACTGCTTCAAAAGCATGTCCACAAGACTCACAAAGATATTCGTAGGTTGGCATCTTTAAAAAATATAATCTAACTAGTAACCATTCAGGTGGTTCTTATCGAGGCTCTAAAAGTTCGACGAATGAGGAGGCCTTTTTAGAAACGAAGAGAAGGGCCGCCTAAACGGTTACTTTATCTATAAAAGAAACAGGGTCTCTACACCCCTAAAGCCCGAGACAATATCAAAAGCCTGAAAGTAGTCAACAGCGGCTGTAATAGGGGCTTCTTTGGACTTCATCACGTTTGCATAGTGCCTCAAAGAATCTACAACTACGTATTGAATCAAGTATATTGCAGCGATAGCCGCTAAAGGCGACAAGTCTAATCCACCAAATGGAGGTAGCTTCTCTCTAAAGGGCGCCAGAACTGGTTCACACACACCATCGATAATCCGAACTAAGGCATTGTTTGGGTCAGGGCTAAACCAGGATAGAACTGCATTTATAAAAATAAAAATTAGGAAAAACTGAAGCAACATCGCCAAAATCTGGGCAATCCCTAACATAAAATTTGCTAAAACTATCATTGTTCCTCTTCCTTGTTAAAGTTGAAGCGAGCTAAGACATAGATTCTTTAGCTCGACTCACAGCAGCTTTTATAGCTTCTGACATTATTGAAGCAAAACCCTTGGATTTCAAAACTTCAAGACCCTGAGCAGTAGTTCCTCCCGGGGTAGCAACTCGTTTAACCAAAGACGCTGGAGACTCCCCACTCTCTAGTAACACACGGGCAGCTCCAAGCGCAGTTTGGGATGCCATCAACTGTGCCTGTTCTTCACTCAGGCCCAGCTCAATTCCAGACTTCTTCATAGCACCTATGGCTTCACAAACAAAAGCGGGTCCGCTACCAGCTAAACCAGTAACTACAGCAATTTGAGATTCATTCTCCAAACTAGCCACTTCACCAACAAGACTAAAAAGTTCGGATACTTCATCTGCTACCTTAGTGTCTTCAGAATACACACCTGTCATACCAACCCCATACTCCATTCCCAAGTTAGGCATAGCTCGTGCTAAACGTAATTTGTTTTCCCCGGTGCCAGAACTTTTGGCAGACTCTTCCATCTCCTTCAGACTCACCCCAGCTGCCACGGAAACAATTATCGGAGAACTACCCGTCAAAAGATTTGGATCTTTTGAAATATCACTCAAAAGTTTAGGGACCACAGGAGGCTTTACCGAAAGAACAACAATATCAGATTGCTTAAAAACCGCCTGTACACTTTCTGAAAGAACAATAGTTGAAAAATTAGCAGTAATTTTTTTAGTTAGAACTTGTAGTTTATCCGAATCAGTATCGAATAAACACAACTTGTGCTCACTATTGGCAGCAAGGCAACTCGAAAGTGCGGAGCCAATATTCCCACAACCAATGATTCCAATTGTTTTGCTCATTAGACTCTTATACCGTAACCGTTAAGGTTAAATTCCAACTAACTTTCAAATTTAGCTAACCTTCGTAAAAAGTAAGCGTTCATAAAATCTACAAAACCAACTAGGTTTTGACCATTTAAAGAGAGATTTAGGCTATAAAAATACTTTCACACAAAATTTATACTATCCACATGAACGCTTACCTCGCACCAAAAATATCGGTTCCCACTCTAAGCATCGTCGATCCATAACGAACCGCCTCTTCTAAGTCAGAGCTCATTCCCATAGATAACTGAGGCAGCTCCAAACCTAAACGAGCACTTTCTCTATCTCGAAGATATACCAATGCCTCAAATTCACCTTTTTTTCTATCAACTAGCAAACTAGTAGACCTAGTGTCGCTGCCAATGGCCATTAGCCCCTCTAATTTAAGCAAAGGAGCAAACTCCACTACCGAGTCTAACAGTCCCGGCAACTCGCTTACCATAACTCCGGATTTAGACTCCTCCCCAGAGATATTCACTTGAATAAAGATACGACGACTTACGGAGGCCTTTTCACATTCCTTAGCTAAAGCCTCAGCCAATTTTAGAGAGTCAACTGTCTGAATTACATCAAACAGCTCAACTGCCTTCTTCGCCTTGTTGCGTTGAAGATGTCCAATGAAGTGGAATTCGAAGTCTGTCTTACTTAATGATGGGTCGGCGCTAACCAGATCTTTGAAAGCCGGGATCTTGCTCTCCGCCTCTTGAATATAATTTTCCCCAAAAAGCCTCTGCCCAGCCTTGGCAGCTTCAAGAAGTAAAGGAAGTTCCTTTCTTTTCGAGACCGCCAATAAATCGACAGTGTCCAGGTCGCGATTAAATTCCTGGCAGGCACTTGCAATCTTGTCTCGAACTAATTTTAGATTGTTGGCTACATTCATTAGAAGCTATATAAGAATCTGAGAGCTTAAATTCTGGAGGAAATAGCTCCCAACTCAATTAAAACTGAGCTTACCTCTACCAATGGTAGACCCACAACATTACTATAAGACCCATCGATACTCTTGATAAACCCTGTAGCAGCACCCTGAATAGCGTATGCCCCAGCTTTCCCCTTTGGCTCCTCAGTAGAAACATAGGACTCAATTTCATCAGTCGACAAGGAAACCATTTCCACTTTTGTTTCGACTACTTCCACTCTTCTTAAATCTTTTTCCTTACAAGTAATCGCAAAACCAGTGGCGACAGTATGGGTGCTAGACTGCAAGAGGCCAAGCATGCGAGCTGCATCCGCATCATCTTTAGGCTTTCCTAAGATTTGCCCACATGGACTAATGACCACCGTATCAGCTGAAAGAACATAGCTAGCAGGATACTTCTCGGCGATTGTATTACCTTTCTCCTTAGCTAACCGAGCTACATGCGCAAGCGGCTCTTCATTAGGAAAAGCCGTCTCATCTATATCCGCAGGCATAATATCAGCCGCGATCCAGACTTGCTCCAATAGTTCTTTGCGACGAGGAGAGGCAGAAGCTAAGATAAGGTGTGGGTGTTCCAAATTAACTACCAAGAGAGGGAAATATCAAACTAAAGAATCAAGCCAAAAAATCAAGAATATGGAAAAACTAAACTTCTGACCCCACAGTCTTACCTAAGGCA
>CALKYB010000154.1 GCA_938003565.1 uncultured bacterium | reverse complement strand
GGTCAGCTGTTTCAATAGAGAATCCGAGCGCAATTATTGATGCTGGATTTCGAGCAGCACTGCCAATTTTTAATCACATTAGAAATTTCACTTCTATCTCAAGTGTTTTCTCCAGTATTCCAGACATTCTTCTTAGCTTTGTAGCTTCCTTAATCATAGTGGGGGCTTATTTTGTTATGGCTATTCAAGTCTTTGTCACAAGACTTGAGTTTGGCTTAATTGCCACCCTTGGCCTCATCCTAGTGCCTTTTGGAGTGTTCAAGCAGACTGCCTTTTTAACAGAGAAGGTTTTTGGTGCGATCATCTCCTTTGGCGTTAAGCTGATGGTTTTATCCTTTATTATTTCTGTGACTTTTCCAGTACTTGTTCAGTACCAGCTACCACCCGACCCGGATTGGCCACAGTTATTTTCAATGATGGCGATTGCTTTAGCTGTTATGGCTTTAGCTTGGCACGCCCCAGGGGTAGCTGCTGGGCTGCTCTCAGGGAGCCCAACCCTTACCGCGGGTTCTGCGGTTGGAGCTGCCTTAGCAACAGGGGCTGCGGGAGCTGGAGGAGGTTTTGCTGTTGGTCAGGCAGCAAGAGCAGGGCTTAGCAGTGCCTCAGCAACCAGAAAGGCGGCTTCACTTTCAGCTGGTGGTGTCTCAGGGCTTTCCCATATAGCAGCAAAAACTGCCGGAGCAGTTCACGGCTCCATTAATGCTCCAGGAAGCACCTTAGGCAGTTTAGCCCAGAGGGCTGGCAACGCCGGGGCGTCGAAGCTTCAACAAACAGTAGGAAGTCCACTTCGAGCCGCTTCTAGTTCTATAAAAGAGAGTTACCGCAGTGGAAGAGAGTTTAGACCGGCTAGTTCACAAACTTCAGAAGCAGCGAAACAAATAGCTCCAACTAAAACAAGTAATCCCTCAAGCTTTCCAAGTTCGGTCGCAGCAATGGATATAGCAAAGCGAACTGTTCCAGAAGAAGAGAAACCTCAGGGAAGCAATTCAACACCAGTTAGAAGGGGAGGAAAGTAGCAACAATGGGAAATGAACAACTTAAGCCCCCGGTTAGTATGAAGCCATCAACTCCAGCTGAAACCCCATACCTAAGGGCTAAAGAAGAGTGGGACAGTAGAATTGGCCAAACCGTGGTTCAAGCTAAAAACTGGCGATTGGTTGCAGTTAGTGTTTCGTTTATAGCTTGTATTCTAGCCGGAGGAGTGGTTCTTCTTGCTACTCAGCAAAAGCTAATACCAGTAGTCATTGCCCTAAACAAAGATAGTGGTGAGCCAGCCGTGTTAGGCCAGCTAGCTGAGCTAAACTATAAGCCCCAGCTCCAAGAAATTAAGTATTTTATTGGCGAGTTCATTCAAAAAGTTCGCTCAGTTCCATCAGATCCAGTGATTATCAAAAAGAACTGGATGGATGCGTACGTATTTTTGCGCCGAGACGCTGCAAACAAACTAAACTCAATAACTAATTCAGACCAGGGGGGAGCGCTTAAGCATATCGGAAAGCAAACCGTGATTGTTCAGCCAATCTCAGCAACTCAAGTGGGAAATAGTAACTCCTACCAGACCCGTTGGAGAGAATACCGATACAACAAAAATGGTGGGCTAATGGAGAAATACAATATGAGTGGGGTTTTTACAATTGAGATTGAAACACCAGAGAATGAAAAGATTCTAAGTGTAAATCCACTCGGTATTTTTATTACAAATTTTGGTTGGTCAAGGGAGCTGTAGGGGTGATGAGTTTAAGAATATTTTTAGCAATAGTTATTGTTACGCCGCTAAGTTGTCTAGCTGACGGTGTCGTAGAGCCTAGAGAAGAATCACTAGTGGATGAGAGCAATCATCTCCATCAAATCATGAAGGAAGCTGAAGTAAGAGTTGTTGAAAAAGATAATCCTGAGGCTAGTCTACCAGATGAGCCATTATCAGTAGAGTCCACTGACCCTCGAGATGAGCTTCTGGCGTTAGTGCAGGAAGTTGAAGCTCTTAAATCAAAAGTCGTTTCAACTAAGCAAACCACTTTAGCTACTCAAACTCTGCGGCGCAGAAAGAAAGTCGGAGCAATTACATATTACAATTATCAGCAAGGGCAAATCTATGAGTTGCGGGCTGGGGTAGACCGAGTCTCTGATATTGCCCTTGAGCCTGGAGAGGAGCTCTCAGGTTCTCCCATCGCAGGGGATACTGTGAGGTGGAAAATTGGAAGCACTATAAGTGGATTGGGGAAGGCCACAAGAACTCATGTAGTGGTAAAGCCTCTTGAGGAAGGTATTGAGACAAATATTATAATTCCAACCAACAAACGAACCTACCATATTAGAGCCATGGCTAGTGACTGGTACATGCCACAGATTGCTTGGAACTATCCTGAGCAAGACCTAGGTAAAATTGAGGTTGGTAAGAAACCAGAACCACTAGAGGAGAAAGTTTCTTTCTCCCCTGAAGATCTTTCCTTTGGATATGAGATCGAAGGTGACAACACCCCTTGGAGGCCACTTCGAGTTTTTGATGATGGTAGGAAAACCTACCTTCAAATGTCAAAGGAGCTTGAAGCCAGAGAAGCCCCCGTTTTGTTTCTATTAGATGAGGAATCGGAACCAAAGCTCGTGAATTATAGAGTGTTAGGAGACTATTATGTAGTCGACAGCCTTTTCTCCAGGGCTCAGCTTCGAGTGGGTAAGAAGCTAAGAGTGAATGTTTACTCAGATGACTACAAGCCATCTTTGTTTAGTAGAATATTTAGATGAGTAGAGAGGTTCGAGAAAAAATATGGTGCAGTACTCAAAATGGAAGGGAAAGGAGCCTCAAGCAGTGGGGTTGCATAAGACCAACATTAAGCTTTTAGTTTTTGGTGTTTTTGCTTTAGTTGGGGGCCTATCCATTTTGGGTTTTTCTTCGCACGAGCCGCAAATTAAAGAGTTGCGAAGTCCAGAAAATGGGACATCAAAGCCAACGGAAATAATTAGCTCTCTTCCAAAAGACTACTCGGACTGGGTGGATCCTAAACCAAAACCGTTTTTGAATAAGAAGGTTTATCAAAACGACTCTGAACAATCGAAGTCTGAGATGAGTAAATTCTTAGACCAGCAAAGAGTCAAGAGAAGAAGGAGTGCGATAGCTGCTAGGGAATCAGATTTATTTGTTGGTAGAGTAGGGGAGCGACGGAATATGCACAGCAATCGAGATGAGTCAGAAGAAACATATAAAATAAGGGAGTTTGAGGACGTTCCTGAAGGGATACTGAATCCAAGAGAACAAAGTAACAGACAAGATGAGAAAGCCAGGTTTCTACACCAGCCTGAGCGTGTAGAGGAGCAGATACGCTCGAGACTCAGAGCTCCCCGTTCACCATATGAGTTACTAGCTGGAACCCTGATTCCCGGGGTTTTACTAACCGGACTGAATAGCGATTTGCCAGGTCAGATTGTTGCTCAAGTGTCTAGAAATATATACGACACCGTAAGCGGACGATTTCTGTTGATCCCTCAAGGCACCAAGTTAATTGGTCTATATGATAGTCAGATTGCCTATGGGCAGCAAAGGTTACTAGTTGTTTGGAGGAGACTGATTCTTCCAAATGGTAAATCAATTAGTCTTCAGGGAATGCCTGGAGTTGATTTGAGTGGTGAAGCTGGTCTCTCTAGCAGAGTAAACAATCACTATGGCAAACTTTTCTCGGGAGTAATCTTAGGCTCCCTTTTAGGAGCTGGCACCCAAGTAGTTTCTGGGCCAAACAGCAGAACTTTAGACCCCAGTTTTACAGCATTAGCAGCCCAAGGAACGGCTCAAAATCTTAATCAAGCTGGACAAGAAATTACAAAAAGAAACTTGAATATTCAGCCTACCCTGGAAGTTTCGCCGGGGGCGAGATTTAGTGTGTTTGTGACAAAAGATTTAGTTTTAGAACCATATAAGAAGGAGTAGGAAGTAAAATGCAAAGTCATTCACTGAAGGCCCAGGGATTTGGGTGTGTTTCAATAAGCTTGGATGCTTCCATGTGGGGGCGGCTTCAGGCTTATGTTGAATCAAAAAGTAAGACTAGAATTAAGATTTTTGAGAAAATATTAGTTGATTTTATACTAAATCATCAAGTGGGATCTTTTCGTTATCTTTCAACTTTACGAGAAGACTATCGTTTTAAAGTCAGCATATGGATTGCTCCTCAAGTATTTTCGCATATAAAAGCTATTTCAGAGCGCGATCGAGTCTCCCTCCGGGCTGTTGTTTACACAGCAATTGTAGATTTTTTTGATAAGATAGAGGAAGGCAAGCAGTTACAGGGAGCGGTGTGAGGGTAGTTGTGCTCCTATTATTTCTATTATGCCTCTCTGCCTGCTCAACAGCAAAGAAGTCGTATTCTAATCTCGAGCTTGGCTCTCATAATTTCAATTATGAGATTGAGCAACAAGTGGGAACTCGGCTAATCCAAGTTTTTGATTCGGGTAAAGAAACATACCTACATTTTTTATCTCTTGAGGAGCTTCCTGCACCGAAAGTCTATTCAGGCATGGAGCAAATTGAGTTGAGCCATAGAGTGGAGAATAATTTTGTAG
>CALKYB010000153.1 GCA_938003565.1 uncultured bacterium | reverse complement strand
GTTCCTAAAAGTCGTAGACTGCTGAGGTCATATTTGTTTGGCCATTCATCTCCCAAACGCATAAGAGCTCGAATGGCTGTGGGCGCGGTGTAGAAGAGGCTAACTTTATACTGCTCTGTGATACTCCAGAAGCGGTCCGGTGTCGGGTATGTGGGCACTCCTTCAAACATTACTTGGGTAGCGCCATTAGATAATGGACCATAGACAAGATAGGAATGCCCGGTAATCCATCCTACATCAGCAGTACACCAAAAAATATCTTCTTTCTTGATATCAAAAACATATTTAAAAGTTAGGTGAGTATAAAGTAGGTAGCCTGCATTGGTGTGAAGCACTCCTTTAGGTTTGCCAGTGCTGCCGCTTGTGTAGAGTATGAATAAGGGATCTTCCGAGTCCAGCTCCTCAGCGGGACATTCAGACGAAACTTTTTCTAACTCTTGTTGCCACCAAAAGTCTCGACCTTCTTCCATTGAAGGATTGGAATCTCCGCGATTGAAAACCACCACGGTTTTTATGGTAGGACAATCTGAAACCGCTTGGTCGACTTTTTGCTTGAGGTGGAGAGTTTTTCCTCCATGGTAGCTAACGTCGGATGTTAGCACTACCTCACTGGAGCAATCGTTAATTCTGCTCTTTAGTGCTTCTGGACTGAAAGCTGAAAATACAACACTATGTATGGCGCCTATTCTTGCGCATGCGAGAAGTGCAACCGCAGCTTCAGGAATCATCGGCATAAATATGGTGACAACGGTGCCTTTTTTTACACCTCTTTTTTTTAGGACATTTGAGAATTTGCAAACTTGTTGGTGCAACTCACCATAAGTTACTTTACGCTCTTCTGTAGCATTCTCTCCCTGCCAAATTAAAGCGACCTTGTCTCCGTTTCCAGATTCAATATGCCTATCTAAGCAGTTGTAGGAGGCGTTTATTTTACCGCCCTTGAACCATTCAACATATGGAGACTTTTTCTGGCCTATAGTTTTAAAGTCACTGGTGACAACAGAATCCCATTTTTTAAACCATGTTAGGTTGGCTTCAGCTTGTTTTGCCCAAAAGGATTCTGGATCGTTGATCGATTCTTTATACAGTTCTTCGTAGTCAGTTACGCTTGAGACATGGGCATTACTTGAAAATTCCCCTGAAGGTTCGAAAAGCCTATTTTCTTTCAAATGCGAATCGATTTTTTCCTGAGACATAACGGTATCCTATTGTAGAGCTGTTCAAATTGAGTGACAATATTATCATGGTACGGTTAAGGGGTAAAAAATCAGTGCATACAGAGACTTATTTACCTTTCCTTCTAAGTTCTCTGAAGAATTTTTGCATTAAAACAATTGATTCGTCTTTGAGTATTTCTGGGAATACCTTTAAATGGCTGCCTTCAGAGAGATCGTAGAGAGAGCCTACGGCGCCAAATTTTTCATCGAAGCAACCGAAGTAAAGTTCAGATATGCGGGACTGCTTAATTGCACCCAAACACATTGTACAGGGTTCGACATTAACAAATAATGAGCAGCCATTAAGTCGCCAGTTGTTGATAATTCTTCCAGCTTCGCGAATAACCTTTATCTCTGCATGAGCAGTAGAGTCTTTTCCTTTCTCTATCGTGTTAAAACTTTTGGCTACGACTTCGTCGTCTTTGACCAAAATAGCCCCTATTGGAACTTCTCCTTGCGACAAAGCTGTCTGAGCTTCCATTAAGGCGAGCTTCATAAATTTTTCAGGATTTGAAGTTAACATCCGCTAAAAGGAAATAGTAATACTAGAGGAGAGGTTAGCTCTAAAACGGTTGAAGAAGTTAGTGGTCATCGTAGACCTTCCGCCTTATTTTTAGAAATGGGCCTGAGTGGCGGAGGGGGTGGGATTCGAACCCACGGTGGTCTTACCCACACCGGTTTTCAAGACCGGCACCTTAAACCGCTCGGACACCCCTCCTCGATATGTGCTTTGAGTTCTTAGTTTTCAGTTGTTCTTCATTGCTGTCTTGTCTCTTCGCTGCGACGCACAAAAGTGCACCTCACTCTTCGACAACCCAGCGACTTGATCAACAGAAAACTAAGAACTCACAGCACAAATCGACATTGGACTTGGGATTTATGCGGTGAATTCTTAGGATTTCAGAAGATTATCCCGCTTGGCGCGGATAACCTGATTGATATGCCTGGGGGGAGTCATATCATTTGAGGTTGGGGGGTTCAACAGGTTAGGTTAATGTTTTTAAGTTGACTTAATTTATGACTTTATCTTGGTCGAAATCGAAAGATTAAATTTGTATTTCAGCTTAGATGGCTTTCTCTACATCAATTTGTCTACTGGTAGGCCTATATGCTCGACTGCTTTTGCCGTACTCATAACGTGATTTGATTCTTCAACTTCCACAAAGCGAGCTGTCCCGTAAACATCTTCTAAAAGCTCTGGGGCTTCTTTACCCATTTTGAGCAATGCATTTTTAACCTCTTCCTTGATTGATGGGTTTAGTCCGGCGCGGGCACTTATTACGTGACTCGGGACTCCCGGGGTTCTTGCAACAATTCGTAGTCGGTCTAGTTTCTCTTGAGGGAGATAAACTTTAGCTTTTTCACCTTCCACAGTATAATAGCTTACGGCGGCTACATCAGCCCGACCGGCTAGAACTTCTTCGAGAGCCTTTGTGTAAGACCCGCCAAATGCAGTACTTTTAAAAGCTGTTTTGGGATCTGAGCCGGCTTTGAGGATTCCTTCGTCGACAAATCGCTTATAGGCAAATACATAACCAGATGTGCTTGTGGGACTGGTGAAAGCAATACGAATATCTCTAGAATTAAGTTTTAAGTCCTTAATATTCTTTATTGGGGAATCATCTCGTACAACCAGCAAGGCATCATATTCAGTTCGAGATTTGCCCTTAGGATCGGTCCTTTGTTCTGCGAGTAGCAGAGATGCTTTACCATCTCGTTTAGCAAGTAGGAAAGGCAGGGAACTGGAATAGGCAAAATCAGCTTGCTTACTCACTAAAGCTTGAACAGATGCCGAATAATCACTTGGGACTTTAACCTCAACTTCTCTTGCAAGCTCCTTACTCAAATATTTAGCTACTTTCTCGGAGGCAGATTTAAGTTCCCCGGGGTTTTTTTGTTTTTGAAAAACAAATACTAATGGCTTCTCAGTTTTCGCTGTGCCGCTGTTTACGACTAAGAAAGAGCTAATTAGGGCTAAGAATAAAATAAAGCTAAAAGACTTAAATTTCATGGCAGATTTTAAGAGAGGCTAATACGTTTGCGATACGGTTGCAGGGTTTAGCCTGTATTTGCTTCATATGTCAAACAAGTCAAAGCAACGCTTAAAATTCAATACCTTTTTGGGCTCTTATGCCGTTGTCGAAGGCATGCTTTGGAGAGTCAATCTTTGAGATGGTATCAGCGAGCTCAAGGATTTTTGGACTGGCGCCTCTCCCAGTAACTACAACATGCTTGTTCTCGGGTTTTGATTTCAGTGTAGCTACCACCTCATCCACGTCTAAGTAGCCAAAGCTTGTTACTACATTAAGTTCATCTATAAGAACGAAACTTAGCTCTGGATTCTGGATCATTTCTTTGGCTTTAGCCCAACATTTCGCTGTTCTTCCTATATCTCCCTCTTTGTCTTGGGTGTCCCAGGTGAAACCTTCTCCAATACTAAAGTAATCTACATCAGGATGACTCTGGCAGAATTTTTGCTCGCCAGTTTTCCATTGTCCTTTTATGAATTGAACAACTCCAACCTTCATACCGTGTCCCAAGCAACGAAGAAGCATGCCAAATCCGGAACTAGACTTACCTTTTCCGTCTCCAGTCAAAACAAGAATAAGCCCTTTATCCTTTTTAACTTCGGCAATTTTTTCGTCCATGGAGGCTTTTAGGTCCTCCATTTGGTCTTTGTGATTCTTATCTTTTTTTGTCATTTGGAATTTCAAATTGCAGGATTGGCTCAAACTCAGATTTTACTATAGCCGAGCGTGAGCGAGGCAGACAACAAGTATACCCCGCCCACTATAAACTTCGGCATTTATAAATAATCTTCACCCCGGGGTATAGCAGTGCGCTAGCACTGCCAGTAAATTATATACTGAAACCTATTTGTGACTACAAGACCGTAGGTCTTGGCTAGAAAAGTCAGA
>CALKYB010000152.1 GCA_938003565.1 uncultured bacterium | reverse complement strand
TAAATTATATACTGAAACCTATTTATGACTACAAGACCGCAGGTCTTGGCTAGAAAATCATATTATCCTGAGAAACCAGCGTTTTCTGTCTTTTCTTGCGAAGCTTCGCTTCACAGTATACTTTGGTAAGGTATATGTGTTGGCTACCTCGCTCACGCTCGGATATACTGAAACCTGAGTCTGAGAGGTCAATATTTAACCGAAATTTATAGTGGTTTCAGTATACCCCGCCCACTATAAAACTACCTAATTCCCAATATCTTGTGAGTCTGAATGGTTAATTTCCAAAATGGATTTTCCAAACAATACTTAACAGTACTTTTCATATGCTCCAATGATTTAGACTCACTGGGCTCCTCCAAGGGCATCAAGTAAAAATTATCGAACTTCAAATTCTCCAAATCTTTAGGATCGATTCTTTGCGGATATACGAGCTTAAGTTCATTACCTGCCACCTGCTTTAAGCTACTATTAGGTTTAGGACTAACAGTAATCCAATCAATGCCTTCAGGTGCCAGTATTGTGCCATTAGTTTCAACAGCTATCTCAAACCCATAGGCTTTCAGCGCATTAAGTAAATCCTCGTCAAGTTGCAACAAAGGCTCCCCTCCGGTGCACACCACCAGCCTGGAACCTCCTCCGGGCCATAAATCTTCGATCTTCTCGGCCAATTGCTTGGGGTCCGAGTACTTCCCGCCATTTGTACCATTTGTACCCACAAAATCAGTATCACAAAAATAGCATTTCGCATCTGCACGATCTGATTCAAGACCAGACCAAAGATTACACCCAGCAAATCGCAAGAAAACAGCAGGGCTCCCAGCCTTAGCACCCTCACCTTGCAAGGTGTAGTATATTTCTTTTACTTGATACGACATTTAGCGCTTCTCAGTAATATCTTAACGGTATGTCTTCACTACAACCTTGAGGCTTGCTCACCTAGGAGCTACATCGGGCCGCCAAATGAAAAGTGGGTTGTCATACTATCCTCACCTTCTTCACGATCAATTGGATATCCAATCTCTATTCTAATTGGGGCAATAGGTGAGCGCCAACGAATACCCCAGCCTACTGCCTGGCGAAGACCATCAAACTCAATATCAACATTATCATCGAAAGCATTTCCAATATCGTAAAACATAACGAACTTGACTCCGGCCTCTTGTAAAAGTGGAAAAATGAGCTCAAAATTACTAACCAACTGTTTGTTCCCTCCAAACTCACTCCCCTCTTCATTCTGCGGACCCATTTCTCGAAAATCAAATCCACGAACGGAATTTATTCCGCCAGGAAAAAATCGCCGAAACAATGGAAAGCGTTCATTTCCACTGTAAGGTTCACCCCAAGCCAAGTTAGTCCTATTAGAAAAGACCAACTCTCCAAAACTTGTTTCTAAAAACGGATAGTAAAAAGTGTTAGACGCCCTTCCTAACCAAAATTTCTCCTTTCCACCCAATCCAGCATACTCAAAACTCAATCTTTGACGAGAGCCAGAAGTCGGATCAAGAGGATTATCAATTGTATTCCTAACAATGCCTGGAGTGATACTCGAACTAGTAGTTCTCCCCTGCTCTTCTTGAATCAGCAAGGGAGCATCATCAGAGACCTCATCAATCTTAATTTGCAATGCCTCATACCGTAGAGAAAATTGTACATCTTCCAAATATTCTGGGCCAAGAAACCATAAAGGATATCCTACACTAACCGAGCCACCGACCTGATTACGATCGAAATCCTCAAACTCTCTCTCAACTGACATCAAACTGAGCCCCGAAGACCAGCGACTATCACCTACTCTGGGGTTTGAAAAATTAAGAGAGTAATTCTCTCGCCTAGTGCCAGTGTTAATATCAATTCCCAAAGAGTTACCAGTTCCAAGCAAGTTATTCTCCGTGACTCTACTAGAGAACACAACTCCGTCCCCAGAGCTTATACCTGCCCCAACACTAAAAGTTCCAGTTTGACCTTCTCTAAGTTGGACGTCCAGATCAACTTCGTCCTTAGTATTCGTAGGACTAGGGGTTATTGATACGTCGTCAAAATATCCCAACCTTTGGAGTAACACCTGACTCCTTTTTATTTTGGAACTAGAGTAGGTTTCCCCCTCGTTGATTGAAAACGAACGGCGGATTACATTGTCTCGAGTTTTCTTATTTCCACTGACATTGATTCGATTAATCTTAACTTTATCTCCCCGATCCACAGCGAAATTGACGGAAACCGTTTTGTTCTTACGATCAATCTTTGTAATCGGTTCAACATTCGCAAAAGCATAGCCAATATCTGTGAACCGCTCGGTGATGTTAAATGTATCTTTCCGTAGCAAGGCAACATTAAAAGTCTCCCCCTTACGTACCTCTAAATCCCCAGGCTCAATATCACTCTCAGTGTCTAGCTTATCTCCACTTTTAGACACCTCTCCAAACTCAAAAACATCTCCCTCAGAAACACTAAAGACTACGGCCTGCCCTCCTTCTATCTCCTCGACAACCGGATTACCAACTCGAACCCCAGCATAACCATTTTCTAAATAAAAATTTGAAAGTGCTCTAACATCCTGCTCCATAGCTGGTTCCGAAACTACCCCCTTACCCGTAATCCACGAGCTGTACCATCGATGCTTTGCTGTATTAATTTTTGATCTCAATTTTCTAGAACTAAAAGCTTCTGCCCCTTGAATTCTCACCTCTCTGATATATTTTTTCTCGCCTTCATTAACCACATAGGTCAAATCAACTTGGTCCTCACCCACTTCCTCCACCCTAAAATCTATACCCGTACTACCATAACCTTTCGTTTTATAATGCTCCTCTACCCCTCTCATACTCGAGCGAATTTTTGACTCGTCGAAGAATTTCCTTCCCTCAACGTCCAACAGGTCTTCGAGGGTCTTATCATCGACTTCATCATTACCTTCAATACGCACATTACGAATTGAAGGTTTCTCTTTCACCACAAAAATAAGAATTTTTTTACCGGAACTTTTATCCAAATCTGCAGCAACATTCTGAAAAAATCCACTTCGATAGATATTCTTAATATCTTCACGAATCTGCGACCTACTCATCTCTCGACCAGCCCGACTCTTTATCTGCAGTAAAACAGTTTCGTCCTCGATTCGCTGATTTCCTTCAACTACAACACTATCTATGACCTGAGCCTCCACCAAGTGTGGAAGACAAAGTATGAAAAGAACTGAAAACTTAATATATTTCACCAATTAATCTTCCTCTAAAATTTCGTTTGCTCTCATCAGAACTCTTCGGTCCATTCGGGCCGCCATTTCCCTAGAATGAGTAACCATCACAACCGTAACGCCTTCCTCTTCCTGAATCTCTTGAATCAAGCCCAAAATTTGCTCACCATTTTTACTATCTAGGTTGCCAGTGGGTTCATCCGCTAAAAGCAATCCGGGCTCAGCTATCATAGCTCTAGCCAATGCAACTCGTTGCTGCTCTCCGCCACTCAGGGCTCCAGGTCGATGATCCATACGATCACTCAAGCCCACCCTCTCCAATAAGTAGGCGCCTTTCTCCTCGATTTGTTTACCATCTTCACCTCTGATTCGAAGAGGCATTAAAACATTCTCTAGCGCGTCAAACTCAGGCAGAAGATAATGAAACTGAAAGACCATTCCAATGTTTCGACCCCTATATACACTCAGGTCCTCACCCTCTCTAAGTTTTCTCGCTATGTTAACCTGGTCTAAATAAACTTCTCCCGAGGAAGGCACTTCAAGTCCACCAAGAATATAGAGCAAAGTAGTCTTTCCAACTCCACTCTCCCCAAGGATAGCCAATGACTCACCGCTCCTCACCCCGAGGTGAACGTCATGAAAAACTGAGGTAACTTCATGACCACTTCTAAATTCCATAGAAAGATTTTCAGCAATAACTTCCATCCTAATCAAACCTCAAAATTTCTGCGGTATTAGTCGCCCCGGCCCTCAAGGCGGGGTAGACTCCCGCAAGTGAAGTTATTATAAATCCCGCTAAGCCGACTAATACAAAGTTAGAAGGAATCATATGGACGGGAACTGTGCTAAGAGAAAAAACTGTTTCTTCAATTTCAAAGCCGTATTCTCTGAGGGCAACACATCCAAGAAATCCTAATATAGAACCGAAAATAGTCCCCAGAACCCCAATAATTATCCCCTGAAGGAGAAAAATATTCATTATCTGCTTATTAGAAGCGCCCATGGCTTTCATTATCGCGATATCTTTCCGCTTTTCCATCACAACCATCACCAAAGTAGAAACAATAGAGAAGCTGGCAATCATAATCAGTAGCAAGAGAACAATAAAGTATACTCTCTTCTCCAGCTTAAGAGCCTCCCAGAGTGGTTTATGTGGCTCCGTCCAATCAGTGAAATAATATCCTGCACCCAAACCGGTAACAGATTTTGCTAAATCTTTAGCAAGAACTTGAGCTTGCCATAAATCTTTAACTTCAATTTCTAAGCCAGAAACGGACGGACCCATCTTGAAGAATCGTTGCGCCTCACTGATGTTTGTATAGGCCATACCCTCCTCATACTCCACCAAACCGGACTTGTAGCTTCCAATAATCGCAAATCGTTTGGATCTAGGAATTAACCCCCTAGGAGAGGCATTCATTTGAGGAGCAAGTAAGGTTACTGGCTCCCCAACAGGTAAGCCTAACTTTTTCTGCAAACTGCGACCTATCAACAAAGGGGGCAACGAGACGGTATCTAGCTCACCATCCGGACGCTGCATCTCCAGGTCATGGCGTTCAAAAATGGAGTCCACTAGATGAGGAGATTCCACAACATCGAGTAGTTTAGACCTAGGAGTCTCTTCGTTTTGCAAACCGCGA
>CALKYB010000151.1 GCA_938003565.1 uncultured bacterium | reverse complement strand
AATAAAACCTCCGACCATTATTGTTATGCGCAAGATTAGAAAAAAGAGCCATTTAAACCACTCCTTTTGGGGGAGGTAAGGGTTTGAAATTATACAAGAAATTATTTAGTTTTAAGTTCTAATCCAATTCTAACACGGATAATCTTAGCGACGGTGGGGGAGGTGTGTGTTTGGAGCTGAGGAAAAGAGAGATTCTGTCCCCCATAAATGTAGTTAAACTCGAGGTTTGGCAGGAAGTATAGATTATGGGCAACGATCGTCTTAGTAAGTTCTCAATGATTCAGTTCGAAATGGTGTTGGAATTTAGAACAGTTGAGTAGAGCCGTTGTTTGAGATTTTATCTTAAATGGGCTCTTACTAAAGGTCCTTATATGTAGTAAATCGATATGGTTTGCTAATTGTGAAGCAGTTTCAAATGGCTTAGATATTTTTATGCGAGAGAATTCATTAAGGAAAGTGGCCAAGCAGGTGGTTGGTGAAGGTAAAGTTCTTGACCTAGTAAGGAGGCTTAAAAGCTCCAGAGGAAATAATTTTGTCGCTGGCAGTAAGCCGTCCACATTCGATAAGTCTGTTGTGCGTGAGGAAAGTGAGCTGGAGCTAAACCTTGAGGCTTACGAGTCCAGGGACTGGCGTGAGCATTTCTCTCAGCAGCTGATAGGGGAGGGCTTGGAAATTGGGCCGCTTCACCGGCCAATGAAAACACATTCTCAAATGAATGTTAAATATATCGATCGATATAGTGTTGAGGATTTGCGAAGTCACTATCCCGAATTAAATGAATTGCCTCTTGTGGAACCGGATATATTAGGCGACGCAGAAACCCTTAGTTCAGTGGATGATTCTAGTTTTGATTTTATAATTTCAGCTCACGTAATTGAGCACATGAAAAATCCTCTACTCTCACTTGAAAACTGGATTCGAGTATTAAAACCGGGCGGATCTCTATATCTGATTGTTCCTGACAAGCGAATGATTTTCGATAAAAACCGCTCGAGAACGAGTTTGGAACATTTGATTTTGGATTATCTTCAGCCTTCTGAGGAGAGGGATTTTGAACATTTTTTAGATTATGCAAAAAATGTTCATTCCAAGCACGGGGATTTAGCTATTGAAGAGGCTCAAAAGTTGGTGCGAGATGATTATAGCATTCATTTTCATGTTTTCATTCCAACTGATATTTTGAAATTGTTGAACTGGTTTGATCAGAATGTAGCTAGAATCTCAATTAAGGAAGGACCTTGTCTTGCTCCCGGATCGGATGAATTTCACTTTTTGGTTGAGAAGTCTTGATTTGCTACACCCTTGGCTCTGAAACTCCTTATTGAAGAAGAGCGGGATTTGATGTTCTAGAGTTGATTTCCTATTAAAAATATACTAGATTTATTGTCGAAAATTAGCTTTTAAATAGAAATGCACCGCTGTTAGAAACACCTTTCTGCGTCGGCCAGTTTTTTTAATCACACCTTATAAGAAATTCCACTTCGAAGAGTTCGATGCAAGATATAATTCAAAAGATTGAAAAAAAGGAAGCCTTAGTCGGTATTATGGGACTTGGCTATGTAGGCATGCCTTTGGCGGTAATGTTTGCGGAGGCGGGGATGCCGGTATTGGGTTTCGAAGCATCGTCTGAGAAAGCTCAGATGGTTAAGAAAGGTCAGTCTTATATTCGTGACATTCCTAGTGAAAAACTTGCAGCTGTTGCCGTAGCGAATAATAATCCTAAGCCTGGTGAGTTGGGGGTAGCTGAAGATTTTTCTGAGATTTCAAAGTGTGATGCCATTATCATGTGTGTCCCGACTCCACTGGCTAAGACCAAAGATCCTGATTTGAGCTATGTCGCTACTTCCTCGGAGTTAATTAGGGATAATCTTAAAGAGGGACAGCTTGTTCTTTTGGAGTCTACTACCTACCCCGGAACAACAAGAGAGCTGATACTTCCACTGCTGGAAGAAGCCGATGGTGGTTCCAAAGTTGTTGGAAAAGATTTTTATCTCGCTTACAGTCCTGAGCGGGTTGATCCTGGTAATCCCAAGTTTGATATCCATAATACACCGAAAGTAGTGGGTGGGGTAACTTCTAGCTGTGTTGAGATAGCTTCCAAGTTATATAGTCAGATCGTCAAGGAAGTTGTTCCTGTGAGTTCGACAGATGCAGCAGAGCTATCGAAGCTATTAGAGAATACCTTCCGCATGATTAATATTGGCTTGGTGAATGAATTTAGCGTGATGTGTAGGCGACTTAATGTGGATGTTTGGGAAGTTATCGACGCAGCCGCTACCAAGCCTTTTGGATTTATGCCTTTCTATCCTGGGCCAGGGCTTGGTGGTCACTGTATCCCAGTCGACCCGCATTATCTAAGTTGGAAACTACGCCTGTTTAACTATAGAACTAGGTTTATTGAATTAGCGAGTGAGGTAAATAGTTTAATGCCTCAGGTTGTGGTTTCTCGTGTTGTAGACGCTCTGAATCATGATAAGAAAAGTGTAAAGGGCTCCAAGGTTCTTGTTATGGGAGCTGCCTATAAGGCTGATATCGACGATGTTCGAGAGTCTCCAGCTTTAGATGTGATGTCCTTGCTCCAAGAGAAAGGAGCAAATTTGCGCTATCATGATCCTTATGTGAAGAGTTTAAAAGTAGCGGGTGTTAGCTATGAATCTAGGGCTTATTCACTGGAGCTTTTAGCGGAAAGCGATTGCGTGGTGCTTGTTACGGACCACAGTGATTTTAGTGCTAAGGATATAGCAGAAAATTCGAAGCTCATCGTTGATACCAGAAATTTTATCGAAAAGAACGGTGTAAGGGAAGAAGCTGGAGAGCGCCTGTTTAAGTTGTAAAGCCTAGAGTGTCCTCCGCGTTTAGATTGGTCAAAATTCCTGTACAGTTCTATGGGCCTAGAGGATAAATTTCTAAAACATTTTCTCTCTCTTCTAAAAGGGTTCAATGCTGATTCCAGTTTGGGACCGCTAACACTCTTAACTGCTGTTTCAGGTGGTCTTGATTCGACAGTACTCTTTCAATTAATTCATAAATTTCGTTTTGAATTGAAATGTAGTCAGATTTTATTACATGTTGACCATGGCTTGCGAATGAATAGTGCTGGTGACGCTTTTCATGTTCAGAGAGAAGCCTCGAAACTATCAATCCCATGTTTCTTTACTTCTTTATCGGTCAAGCCAGAAGCCGAGAATTTGGAAGCTTGGGCTCGAACTAATCGCTATGGTGTTCTTGAGGGGATACGCTCGCGGCTCGATGCTAATTGGGTTCTTACAGCTCACCATAAGGATGATCAGGCTGAAACATTACTTGATCGTCTTCTATCGGGTAGGTTGTTGACCGATTTAAACTGTATTGAGGAAGTTTCACCAT
>CALKYB010000150.1 GCA_938003565.1 uncultured bacterium | reverse complement strand
ATCATTATACTCAAGTGGCCAATGAAGCGTGCGCAGGTTTAACCCGCGTAATGTTAGACACTGGTGTTCCTATTGCCTTGGGAGTTATTCCCGCACACAATGTTTCTCAAGTTGAGCAGCGATCGTTGGTGATTGATGGTGAAAGTTCTGAAGATAACAAAGGTTGGGAAGTAGCTTGCGCTGTTATGCAAATGCTCAGTGTTCAGTCGCAAATAAGTGAGAAGGAAAGTAGTTCGGTTTTTAATAAGAAGGAGAAGTATGGGCGTTCGTAGACAATCAAGAGAAGGGGCTCTGCAAGGTTTGTTTATGGCGGACTTTCATTCTCTTTGGGAAACTCAGGAAGTCAAATTTTGTTTAGATCACTTCGGGATAGATAGTGGGATTCGGGAGTTCTCGGATCTTCTAGTTAACGGAGTAATTGAAAATAAGGAAGCAATTGATGCTACCATTACCTGGGCTAGTAATCGATGGAGCATTACTCGGATGTCTCGTATTGATCGAACGATTATTAGATTGGCTACGTTTGAGCTTTCTTTTTATAAGGAAACACCTGTGAACGTGGTAATTAACGAAGCTATCGAAATTGCTAAACGCTTTGGCACTGAAGATTCCCCAACTTTTGTCAATGGAGTACTGGACAAAATAGCTACTAGGGAAAAGGATGAAGATGGCGGTGAGGAAGCGGCTTAGCTCCCTTGCGCCGTAAGAAAATGATTTCTAAAATCCAAAAGTTTGGTTTCTTGTTAAGGTAATGTACTCAGCTTCAGTAGTTTCTGCTCCGTCTAGGATTCCATCACCGTCGGTATCTGGATTGGCGGCATCAAAGCCTAAAAGTATTTCTAGGGGATCATTCAATCCATCAAAATCAGTATCTTCCCTGTTGGGATTGGTTCGGTAGCTTTGCTCGGTACTGTCTGACATTCCGTCATTATCCGAATCCGCGGCAAAAGACCCATTGCTTGAGTTGGCATTAGTTCTATTGATGAACTCATGACCATCATCTGAACCATCTTGGTCGCTATCTGGATTATTTACGTTTGAGCCAACTCTAGCCTCATATTCGTCACTTAGTCCGTCGCCATCACTGTCAACTCCTGGAGCTGGTATACGCCTAGCCCCTCTGGCGGTCTGAGCGATTGAGCCTCCAAAAGGACTGCTAGCGGCATTAAGCGGGTCAAAGCCAGCGTCAGATTCAAACCCATCTGTCACCCCATCGCCATCAGTGTCTGGTAGAAGTGGATCCGTTCCAAAAAAATCTTCATCGCCATTGTTTAGGCCATCTCTGTCACTATCTTGATTAAGGGCTATATCACCGGAGTTGCTATTAATAACGCCTTCTCGAACCAGGTCAGGTGCTCTAAATACAGATTGACCACTTGAACTCACAGTTAGAGTGCTGTCACTTTGGCTTTGTGATGGCACTACGGAGCTTAGAAAACTTGATGAAGAGCTGCTGCTAGAACTAGAGGAGAACGATGAACTGGTACTTGACGAGCTCGTACTTGTGGAGCTGTTTGTTCCAGAGGAGCTTGTCGTTGTGCTGGAAGTGCTACTTGTGCTGGAGGAGCTAGAACTACTAGAGTCACGATCCAAGTTAACATTTTCTTCACACCTATTTACTCCGGTTAAAAGAAAAAATATTCCTAAGGGAAGAACAAAATTACGAAAGAGGTTTGGCTTTGATCTTCTTTGCACTTTATGAAACTCCGAAGTTTAAGTAGGTTAGGGCAATTGTCAGTTTGAAAAGACAGTCCGGGCTTACAAACTATAGGCAAATAAAGATTTACTCAACCTTGCAGATGCTACATATTATTTTAAGCAGAATAGTAGTATTTAGCCCTTATCCTTAGATATACAATTAAACATTAGACCACTATGAAATGTTTTGTCTTGCCCCATATACTGACGACCGTTCTTTTTTTAAGTTTTTATTTTTTGCCAGCCGCTGCTCAAAGCCCGTCGCTTGAAAATAAAAAGACCATCTCGGATTTAGCTTCTGAAGAGTTTAGTGCACTGCGTTCTAAAGTAAAAAAATTTAAGCTTTCAAATGGCTTGAGAGTTCTGTTTTACCAACGTGACTTTGCTCCAATTTTTACGGGTCAGATTTGGGTGAAACTTGGAGGTGTGGATGAAGTTCCGGGACAAACTGGATTGGCTCACTTTCTGGAGCATATGGCCTTCAAGGGATCTGATACAATTGGGACAAAAAGTTATAGAAAAGAAAAACCACTCCTGAATAAATTGGAGGGTTTGATGAACTTTGAAGTGGATCCTTCGGATGAGTCCGCGGGCAAGAAGTTATTAAAAAAAATAGAAGATGTGCAGGGTGAGTTAGAGGGGATTTGGAAACCAAACGATTTTTCTAAGCGCTACAAGTTGCGGGGTGCAACAGGGTTAAACGCAGCAACGAGTAAAGACTATACCGTTTACATGGTGAATCTACCTTCGAGTGCCTTTGATTTTTGGCTTTGGATGGAGTCCGATAGACTTCTTAATCCCGTGTTTAGACAGTTTTATAAAGAACGCGAGGTGATTCAAGAAGAGCGTCGAAGTCGGGTTGACAATAATCCAAGCGGAAAACTCTATGAGGCACTATTAGCTACAGCTTACTGGACTCATCCCAATCGATTGCCAATTATTGGCTGGCCCTCCGATATGGCAAATTTGTCGGCAGTTGATATGCGGAAATTCTATAAAAAATATTATCGTGCAGACAATATGGTGATAGTTTTGGTTGGTGACCTTAGGGGACAGGATGTTGAAGGGAAGTTGGAGCGCTATTTTGGTAGAATGGAATCTGCCGAAGGTCCGAGACCGAAGCTTAGAATAAAGGAAGAGCCGCAAGTAGGGGAGAGGGTTTCAGTTGTTTATGATGAGGCGAACCCGCAACTTTTTATGGCTTGGCATAAACCCGCATGGCCGAATCCAGATGATTCTAAGTTTGCTGTGCTTCATTCGGTTCTTGCGGATGGGAGGTCCTCTATTTTTCATAAGGAGTTAGTTCAAGAAAAACGCATTGCCTTAGGGGCCTATAGTACCGAGGCACCTGGGGAGAGATATCCCTCTCTTTTTGTTGTTGGTGCCACTCCAGCACAAGGGGTTACTAATGAGACCTTAAGGGATGAAATTCAAAAAATATTGAATCGTTTGGGAGATGATTTAGTAAGTGAAAGTGATGTAGCTGCTGCTAAGCGTAGAGTTAGAGTTGGTCTGTTGGGTGCACTGGACTCAAACAATGGAATAGCTAGAATGTTAGGCAAAGCAGAAGTTCTTTGGGATGACTGGGAAATGGTTTTTGAAAGTTATGACCAAATATTAGCGACTACTCCCGAGGATTTAAGAGATTTGGTGAGGAAGTATTTAAGTCCAGATGTCCGTACTTATACTCACCTTGAAACAAAGAAGAGTAACTAGAATGAATATATTGAATCCTACAAAGGTGAAGATTCTTAACAAGATTCTTCGAATATCCCTAATGTTGGTTTGCTTAAGCTTAGCTTCTTGCAGTGTTTTACCTTCTGGCCCCGAAAAACTGGGCCTCGATAGCCCTGATTTTAAGCCTAGCTCCGTTGACTCTTGGGTCCTTCCTAATGGCCTAAAAGTTCTTTACTCTTTTAACGATGAGGTTCCCCTAGTGTCTGGAGCTTTGTATGTACCTGGTGGCGCTCTTTTTGAGGATTCGAAGCTCGTGGGTCTGGCTTCTGCTACCGGTAGTCAGATGAGAGGTGGGGGAACAACTACCATTTCACCAGATCGGCTAGATTTAATGTTGGATAACATTGGAGCTAGTATAGAAACCGGTTTTGGGGATGAGTTTGGAACTTTTACTTTCTCTTCACTTGGAGAGGATTTTGAAAAAGTTTTTTCTTTATTTGCTGATGTTATTCGAAGACCGGGGTTTGATGAAAAAAGATTTTCACTTTGGAAACAGTTGACTGCAAATGGCATCATTCGCCGCAAGGACTCACCTGAGACCATGGCTTCGATGGCCTTCGCTGATCTAATTTATGGTGAAGGGAGCCCTTATAGCCGCTCTATCTCCTCTAGTACTTTAAGAAATATAACCCGAAGTGCCATGAAGGGGTTCTATCGAGATTTTGTTGGGCCTAGTGATTCTATTTTGGTTTTGACTGGATCTGTTTCTAAGGCCTCGGTGCGAGAACAGGTTGATAAACAATTCTCTCAGTGGCCACAGCAGCGACGGCGCTCAATTGAATTCCCCAAAGTAGAGCATACACCTAACCCGGGTGTTTATGTTTTAGAGCGGAATTTCCCACAGGCTGTGGTGCTCGTTGGCCATCGAGGTCCTAAGCGCCATAGTGCGGACAGATTCCCAATGCATATATTCAACAGAATATTTGGACATGGAGGAATGGAGAGTCTTCTTTTTAATGAGATTCGCTCCCGTCGAGGTTTAGCTTATTCGGTTTATGGTGGGTTTAGCCCAGGGCCAGCTAGTGGAGAGTTTCAAGTTTATGCTGCAACACGAGTGGAGCAGGCTCTTGAAGCGGTCAAAGGTATAGTTGAGCTGGCTAAAAAGCAGAAAATAGAAGCACCATCCCCTGAAGTGGTAGATGGTGCGATCAATAGCACGAGTAGAAATTTTGTTTTTAAGTTTTCTTCTCCTGCGGCAATTGCTACGCGAGAAGCTTTGCTTGAGATGTTAAAGTTTCCGGTTGGCTACAATGAAACTTTTGTTGAGAAAGTAAAACAAGTCACACCAGAGCAAGTTTTCGAAGTCGCACAGAAACGTTTGCAAGAAGAATATGTTATAGTGCTGGTGGGCAAAATAGATCCAGATAAGGTTCAGGCAGAATTAAAAGATTTCGGGCCTGTTCACAAATTTAAGTTTGATGAGAAACCTATAATTCCTACTTACGAAAAGTAACAATCTACTTGTTGGTTTTCTTTTCGCGAAAGTGTAGATCTCTGGGACGTTGCAAGTGAAATAGTAAGGAATATCTATTTTTTAGTATTTTTATCTCATTTTAGACTAAAGCCTTTCGTCTTTGAACTTACTATTGGGATCAATATGGACTTTATATCTTCGATTTTTTAGTATTCAAGGGTCGGTTCGGGTGAGACTTAGGAGCGCGAATTGAAAAAAGTTTTTTAACATCCACTATTTGGAGAATTGAGTTGAATTTTTCTAGAACAACTTTCGATCAAAATTTAAAAGCGTGTTTGTACATCTCAAAGTTAAGAACTAGTATAGCTAGACTTGCTGTAGCTGCTCTATTGATCAACTCTCTTTCTGCTTGCACACCGTTTTGGCAACATCCGGTAACTGGACCTGATAAAGAAATCCAAGGTACCGTTCTTGGAGCTGGCCTTGGAGCCGGAGCAGGTGCTGCTGCTGCTCATACTTTGACCAATGCCGCTGGTCCAGAAGGTGCTTTAATTGGGATGGGCTTCGGTGCTTTTTATGGATGGTTGACTGGTTTAAGTCACGACCTGATTGAAGAGAACCAGCTTTATCGGAAAGACCAAGAACAAGTTTTAAAAGATGTAGCTTGGGCGCAAGATCTTCTGACCCAACATTATCAGCGAAGATTGGAGCTGCACCCTTCCCGAGATATTTTTCCGGCTGATTGGTTTTTTGACGGCGACAGCTCGGAGCTTCGCCCAGAAGCTGAAATTCTGGTAAACCAAATTGCTCATATGACTCGTAAAAGAATGCCCTGGTCGCGAATAGTGATAGCATCTTATAGCACTAGCTCGTCTCCAGATTCGGAGTATTCCACATTTATTAATAAGCGAAGAGCTTCCAGTATCGCACGGGGATTTATTACCAGTGGAGTTGAGCCTCGTAGAGTTTTTACAAAATCCATTACGCGGCCTGATCCGGTGCTGCTCGATCCCTATGACGATCCTTTTCGTTACCGGCAGGCGATTGAAATCATCCCTCTAGATTATTAGGTCTAGTCCAAGTTTAGGATTTGGATCTATTTTAGCTTAATACAAGCCTTTTGCCCCTAAGAGCTTCCCTTGCCCAAGAGGATGGGTATAAGTGACTAAATTTACTAGTAAATAGTGACTTTTAATCTAGACCTAAAGCTTTAAATTGCTTTTGTCGAAAATTAATTCGCTATGTCCATTGTACTACTAATAGATGATATTGACGATATTTCACCGGTTCTTCAGGGTGCCCTGGAGGGGTGTGACCTTAGCGTTAAAGCAGTTCAAAGTAGTCAAGATGCAAAAATGACTCTCTTAGAGTTTACCCCACAATTGATTTTTACCAGAATGTCTTTGGCTGGAGAAAATCGAGCGGGATTGAAGTTCTGCCAGGAGCTTCGAGATCATCATTCATTTTCTGAGATACCGGTAGTGCTTTTTGTTGATGACGTGACTGATGAAGTCAAAGAGGCGTCTAAACACTTTGGTGCCAAGGGAGTTTTTCCTTTTCCAGTAGAAAAGAAAGAACTTCGTAAGTTGCTCTCACCGATGGTACCTCAACTTGCCTCTGAACAGTCTGAAACGGATGAAAAAAAATTGGTCCAGAGTAAAGTTTCTGGAGCAAGCTCAGATAAGCCAGTCAAATTAGAAAAGTCTGAGACAAAAGCTGGCGGGGACAAAAAGAAGATAGAGTCCAAAACAAAAAGGTCAAAGACCACTAGTATTGTTAAAGAGTCCAAGTCCAGTGAAAAGACCTCTGTATCTGCTCATTCTGAGAAGTCCAAAAAAGACCAAGCCGCAAAGAATCTCTCTGGAGAGGCTAAGAGAGATAAGTCTAAATCAAAGACATCAAAAGAGGTTAAGAAAACAGACTCTCGTAAGAAGGATTTAGATTCAGTTGCCAAGAAAGATTTAGCAAGCAAAGAGAAAAAGTCCGGAGAGGCTCATGAAAACTTATTGTTTGCTCAAAGAATTCTTGCGACGATCTTACACAATCTCAAAACTAGCGACTTATTGCAGGTTGTTGAGAAAGAGGATGTTTCTAGGATTGTTTATGAAATGACGAAGTCTGTTTGTGGGATTCGTGACGAAATTCCTGCGGAAAGTGATGAGCCGGATGAGGAGTTGTCGAACATGAGTTCTGATTTAGATCGGGCTTTTGGTCTATCTAGCGGTGAGTCCTGAGATCGATATTAGGGCTTTGGCCTGATAAATATGCTTACCTTGTAACTAAAACCTTGTTTTGATCATCGTAATTATAGACTAGAGAATGGAGTTTAGAAGAGCTTGACTCAATGAGGTGACACGGTGCAATGTTTGCTTTTCTGATGTCTCTATATGGTCTAGTGTTTTGAAGATCGTGTTTTTTATGTGACGATAAAAATTTAATTTTAAATTGTGGAAATGAGTTATGAGTGAGACTGCTGAAAAACCTAAAACTTTTAATAAACAGGAAGTAAAAGCTTTTTTAGCTGATATTTCTGAGCAGGTAGAACTCTCTCAGGGAAACTACCTCCACAGTGTTCTTGCTCTTAATGAGCTAATTCGGCAGCCTAATGCCGAGAAAGTTTTTGATGATGGTCTTAAGCGTCAGGCAAGAGATATTTGGGTTAAGATCAAGGCGGCTGGTGCGGAGTTAAATGATCCACCACTTTTGTTTGGATACCAAGCTCCTGTTGATAAAAGTAGCTCATCAAGTTCAGCAAAAAAGAAATCCTCTCAAAAATCCACTGCTAAATCTAAATAAATTACTTTCTGTCTTTTGAAAATCGGTTGTCGGATTGTCTAATTGAAACTCTACTACTTGTGGTTTGGTAGTCTCTTGTAGATGGCACTCCTTATTCTTATTACTTCTTGTTGATAAGCGGATTGACTATCATACCGCCAGATAGTTAAAGTTACTTCTAGCCCTTCGAGATTTAGGAAGAGCATATGAGTTCATTTTGATATTTCGGATTTAGTTATGGAAAATTCAGGGTCTGGTAAGTCCTCTCAAGTTGGTTCGGGATTCAATGTTGAGGATATCTCAGCGATAGAGGTAGTAGAAAATAAATCTTCAAATTCTAGGGTGAAAAAGACTAAGAAGAGTGATGTCCCAGAAGCGGTTTTCGAAGTAAAAGAATTAATTATAGCCGCTTCTCTGAAGCTTCGGGGTTTGAAAGAGGATTATCAGAGAATTGGTTGGGCGCTTGAAGACCTTCTTGAAGAGCTGGATGATGTGGAGGCTGGTGAGAAAACCGCCAAGCATAAACAAAGCCAATCTATCCTTAGAGAGGTAGAGGCCTTAATAGCGAAAAATGCTGATAGATAGGCAATACTAAGAGAGAGATTCTAGCAGTCGGACAGGCTCACCAGTATGGGCTGCAATTACGGGCACAGGGCCAGGTCCAAAAGTCCTATCAATTAGTGCTACCCACCCGAGAACAGTTGCTCCTTGAATAGTCAGTCTCGTGTGAAGTTCAAGACAAGAGCGAGCTGTTGTGATTACGTCGTTAACAATAATGACTTTGGCCCCTTTAATTCGTTGGGAAAGAGTAGACTGGGTTAGTCCTCCAGCTGAGGCAATTCGCTCAGAGTTGATGATTTCAAGTGGTTTGGCATCACCGACAATGTTTGAAGCTATTAAGTTAGGTAGATCCGTAACACAGCTCGGTAAGTGAACTACTAAATCAGGGCAATCAGGCTCACACACCTCACTTGTTCTCTCGCAAAGATAGGATGTTATGTCATTAAGGTCTCCAACAGTTAGATCCTCAATTCGGTAAAAGACGTTCGCTTCACACTGACTACCAATTCGAATCGGGGTGTCATAATGCTCGGCAATTTTTTTAAATATGGAGTCCATAAAATTGACCTAAGATGAGATTTAACGTAAAACATATTAATATAGTCTGAAGCTATTTGGAAGTAGGAAATTGCTTCAGCCACGCCTTTTAATACCTTTGGATTCCTTAGATGAAACGAAAGACCCAAAAAATAAGTGTTGGAAATGTTAAGATCGGTGGGGATGCACCAATCGCGGTTCAGAGCATGTGTGCTACCCGTACAACGGATATTCCGGCGACTCTGGCTCAGCTTAAGTTGTTGGAGTCCGCTGGAGCAGATTTAATCCGAGTGGCAATTGATAGTAGAAAGGATGTGGAGGCTCTACGGGAGCTGCGCAAGGAGTGTAAGGCTAATCTTGTTGTAGATCTTCAAGAGAACTATCGTCTTGCTTCTGACTTAGCACCATTTGTTGATAAGGTTCGCTACAATCCAGGACATCTACATCATCATCAAAAAGAATTGAGTGTGCGGGATAAAGTGAAGTTCTTAGCTGATACTGCCGGAGAACACGATTGTGCCATAAGAATAGGAGTGAACTTTGGTTCTCTTGACCCTGCACAAAAGGAGCAGGGAGTGGATTCAAGTGATGTCGCCTTGGCATCTGCAGTGCAGCATTGTGAGCTGATGGATGAGTTTGGTTTTACTGAATTCTTAGTTTCCCTTAAAAGCTCAAACCCCAACGCTGTCATAGCTATTAATAAAGAATTTGCTGCAAAGCGCCCTCAGACTCCTCTTCATTTGGGGGTAACTGAAGCTGGATTGCTGCCTGAAGGAGCGATAAAGACCCGAATTGCTTTTGAGCAATTACTTTCGCAGGGAATAGGTGATACCGTTCGGGTTTCTTTAACTTTACCTGATAGTGAGAAAGATAAGGAAATTTTCGTTGCAAAGGAAATACTTGCCGATGTCGAAGCGGGTAGATTTAGATCCGTTCCTGAATTTTTAGAGAGCGGCTTGAATGTTATATCGTGTCCTTCCTGTTCCAGAGTTGAGAATGGCAAGTTTGTTGAGTTAGCCCAGGAAGTAAAAAAGGTGACGGAGTATGCTAAGGAGCATGATTTAACTATTGCTGTGATGGGCTGCCGAGTTAATGGTCCTGGGGAAACAGATGACGCGGACCTTGGCCTTTGGTGTGCTCCAAATTTTGTAAATCTTAAGAAAGGAAGCGAAGAGCTTGGAGCCTTTCCGTACGATGAAATCATTGCCCGCTTATTGGAAGAGGTAGATGCTTTAATCGCCAAGAAAAGTTAGGCCCGAGCAACTCTGTTTTTTGTCTTGGGTGAAAACGTTTTTTAGAGCTGATCCTTCGGTGGTCTCCTAGAACCAGATGGGCGGTAGAGTTAACAATATCTCCTAAACTATATTCAGATCTCTAGGAAGACTCACTGTAAATGCCTATATTCTTTATTTTTTTTAATAAATTCTTAAAGTTTTAGATGTGCCTTTCCGTTGGTAGTAATGGGGGTTTAGGAATTGATTATTGTAAGAAAAGATTTAAAGAAAGCTGACGGCTTCACTTTAATTGAGTTGTTGGTAACAGTAGCGATAGTCGGTATTTTGGCTAGCCTAGCTTTCGCGTCCTTTACTGAGTATAAGGCTGCCGCTAGAGATGCTAACCGAGTGACAATGTCTCATCATGTTTTTACTGGTATAGAGGCCTATTTCACTGACAACTTAGAGTATCCGCCAAATCCTATTCCTAGCAGAGCTTGCAGGACAGCCCCTGAGGCTGGTAGTTCGGGGAATTATGATGAAGAATGTCTTCAAGGAATTCATCAATTTCTTTCGGAGGAGCATATCTCTCAATTGTTTGGAGTGTCGCAAAGCGCGCGTGAGAATTATCTACAATACTATAATTACGGTGATATATCCATGGGAGCTGTCGTAAAGATACAGCTAGAAATAATGGGTAGGAAAAATCCTTGTTCCTTTACTAGAGGAAGTTGGTGTAATGAAAACCTATCTGGCATGAGAGGGGCTTTTTGTCTTTGTTCAGGAGATGCGTCAGACTACCCTACCTAACGTTCGGGATATAAGGGAGGCGCATTGTATCTGTCTAATGGCAGTGCTTAGGCACTGCACATTGCCATTTGATTGAAAGGTCGTCTATGCCGAAGTTTATAGTGGGCGGGGTATATACGCAGCTTAAGGAGTCTTTATACCAAGCCGCACAACAAGAGCTGCAACCGCGGACACGATAAATACTGGAGT
>CALKYB010000149.1 GCA_938003565.1 uncultured bacterium | reverse complement strand
GTCTTCAACCTTTCTCTTCCTTGCTTTGTGCTTGTTGCCAGCTAGACGATTTATTTATTCTTTGTAAAAAATACGTTTTCTAATCGGGAGTTGCTGTGCTTTGTGAGTATTTCAGCTCTGGTTTTTGTCGTTCCTGCAATTTGTTGGGCCTTGGGTTGGATGATGCAGCCCTCAGAGCTCATAAGGCGGAACTATTTTTGGAGATGGTTGGGGAGGCTGGGCTTGATGATTCGGTTTGTGTAGAGCCTTTATATTCTCCTCTCAGTCTTTTTGATTCTAGGGCGAAAGCTCGGTTATCAGTTTCGGGACCGGTAGAGAGCCCGGTCGTGGGATTGTTGGATAAGAATTTCCATGGAATAGAGCTGCAATCTTGTCCACTCCATTTTAGGGAGATTAACGAGATAGTTGCTAGTGTATCAGCTATTATCAGCAAGTACTCTCTTGTCCCCTATGATGTCGTCTCTAGAACCGGGGAGCTCAAATCGATTATAATTAATTCCAATACAGCAAGAGACTCTCAGACTCTAAGGTTTGTGGTTCGCTCGACTAAACTTCTAGAGCAGCTGAGATCCGCTGGTGAAGAAATTCTGGTTTCTCATCCTACTCTGAAAAGTATTAGTGCAAATATTCAGCCTATTCCACACCAGATTCCTGAAGGGCCTGAGGAAATTTTGTTAACAGATGACCAGTTAGTTTGGGAAAAGTTGGGCGATATTGAGATGGCTTTCAAGTCTCGTTCATTTTCTCAGGTTACACCTGCAACAATGCTTGAGCTTTATCGTTATGTGGCAAGTCTAGTTCCAGATGGTGCAAGGGGAATGTTGGACCTGTATTGTGGACTTGGTGGCTTCTCATTATTCGCTTCTAGTAAACTGAATTGGATTGCGGGCGTTGAAATTTCTGAGGTTTCTATAGAATGTGCGGAAATATCGGCGAAACGAAATAATTTTAAAAATATTGAATTTCACTCTCAAGGGGTTGAGGATTACCTTGATAACTATTCTAAGGCTTCACCAGACGTAGTAATTATTAACCCTCCGCGAAGAGGTTTGTCTGAGAGTATTATTTCTCAAATAGTTGGTTTGTGTTCGGATCGAGTTATTTATTCAAGTTGTAATACAGAGACACTCTTCCGGGACTTAGGCTCTTTTGTTGACAAGTATAAGCTCAAGATACTAAAGCCCTTTGATATGTTTCCGCTAACAAGTCACTTTGAAGTAGTTGCTTTATTGACTCGGAAATAATTGCAAGTTTGTTAGATAAGTTGATGTTTAAGAAGAAGAAAATTTCAGTAGTTTTTGGCACTCGACCTGAGGCGATCAAATTGGCACCCGTGATTCGCGCCCTGCGGGCTGAGGCTGATTTATATTCAGTGGAGGTTGTTTCTACTGGACAGCATGACGTTATGTTAGAGCAAATGCTTAGGTTTTTTAAGTTAGAAGTGGATCATCAACTAAACTTAATGGATTCACAGTTCGGCTTAGGTGGACTAGTGGGAGATGGGGTTCGCGAAATATCAAAAATCCTGTCGCGAGCTCAACCGGATTTAGTATTAGTTCAAGGCGACACCGCTTCAGCTTTTTCGGCGGCTCTTGCGGGGTTCTTAGAGAGAATTCCTGTAGCTCATGTAGAGGCTGGACTTAGAACAAATGACTTGGCTCAACCTTTTCCCGAGGAAGGGATGCGGCAGTTGGTTGATCGTATATCCTCAATGTATTTTGCGGCTACATCACAAAACAGACAAAATCTTATTTCTGAAGGTCTCTCGGCTGAACAAATTACTGTTACTGGAAATACTGGAATTGATGCTCTTCGAATTGCCCTCGAGCAAGAGCTAGAAGTTCCGTCAAGACTCAAAGAGTTCTTTGGAAGAGCTGAGAGAAGAATTCTTCTCACTGCACATCGAAGAGAGAATCTCGGAGATGGTTTAGTTTCTATTTGTCAGGCTGTTCTTGATATCTGTAGGCAAAGTCCAGAAACTTCGGTTTTGTTTCCAGTTCATTTAAATCCGGAGGTTCGGAACACAGTTTACGGGATTCTTGATGACCACTCGCAAGTATTTCTTAGCGAGCCATTGGAGTATGGTCATCTTTGTTGGGTTCTTCAGAACGTTGATTTAGTTTTAACTGATTCGGGAGGTATTCAGGAAGAGGCCCCGAGTTTAGGTAAGCCTGTTTTAGTGCTTAGAGAAAAGACCGAAAGGCAGGAGGGCGTTGAAGCTGGGTGTGCCAAGTTAGTAGGCTGTCAGAGGGAACTAATTTCTCAGTCCGTATTGGATTTGTTCAATTGCGAAAAACTTTATCAGGAAATGGCTGAGGTTCGTAATCCCTATGGTGATGGTTATGCTTCTTCCCGTATTGTTGAAGTGATTACTCGGAAACTTTTTCCCGAAATCTCGGAACCACTGCGGGCCAATTCATAGAAATCATCGAAGATTCGACTCTTGGTCGATGAGCCCACCTGAAACCCGGCCTGGAATCATTTGGAAAAAGTTCTTAATCCCTTACCACCAGATTGTGGATAACCTGTGGAAAAAGGGAAACTGGCTATGCTTTGGTAGGAGAGATATAGTCCCTCAACCATTGGAGCTATTTTGAAGTTCGGAAGGTCTTTTGGTTGATTAATCCCTAAAATTTAAGAATGTACACTGATTGATGGCTATTGAAAGAAATGAACAACAGCAGGTTCGCCTCGAGAAATTGGCGGAACTTACAGATTCAGGTTTTGCATATCCTAACGAGCTACCCGAGCTTGTTAGTGGTGAGCGGGTTAAGGAGATTTGTGAGTCTGAGTGTGAAAAGGAAGCAGAGAATCGAACTCGTTTCAATCTGGCTGGTCGCCTTGTTGCGATGCGAAAAATGGGAAAAGCAGCTTTTTTTCACATTCAGGATGCCCAAGGCCGTATTCAGGCTTACATTAAAAAGGATTTAGTTGGGGAGGAAATATTCAACGAGTTCAAAACTTGGGATATCGGCGATCTTGTGTTTGTAGAGGGGTATCCTTTTGTCACAAAGACCGGAGAGTCAAGCCTCCATGTTACCAAAGCTAGTCTATTGGTGAAGTGTCTTCATCCACTTCCAGAAAAGTGGCACGGGCTTTCAGATGTGGAGGTCCGCTACAGGCAGAGATACTTGGATCTCATAGTTAACCCAGACGTTAGAAAAGTTTTTACTCAAAGAGCCAAGATAGTTGCTGGCATTAGAAATTTCTTTAACGAAAAGGGTTATATCGAAGTTGAAACTCCAATGATGAGTGGAATTGTGAGTGGTGCTTCGGCCCGGCCGTTTAACACCCATCATAACTCCCTAGACTTAGATCTTAGTTTGCGGATTGCTTTGGAATTGCCTCTTAAGAAATTAGTAGTTGGAGGTATTGAACGGGTCTATGAAATTGGAAGAGTTTTTAGAAATGAAGGTATTTCTACACAGCATAACCCTGAGTTTACAATGATTGAATTTTATCAGGCCTTTGCCACCTATGAGGATCTGATGAATCTGTCTGAAGAGCTTATACTGAAGCTATGCGATGATATAATTGGTAGTAGGAAGATTAAATTTTCGGGGCGAGAAATTGATTATTCTGCTCCCTGGCAAAGACTTTCCATGTTGGATTCGATCCATGAAGTTGGGGGAGTCGACAAAAAATTTGACCTCAATACTTTGGAGGGAATTCACGAGGCAGCTAAATCACTTTCTTTGGATAAAATATGTGAAGAGAAAGATTATGGGCGGGCCTTATTCGAATTGTTTGATCAACATGTTGAGTCAAAATTAGTAAACCCAACTTTTATTACCCGACACCCTACATCTGTTTCCCCCTTGGCGAGGAAATCTTCCGACGATGATCGATTCACGGATCGAGTCGAATTGTTTATAGCTGGTATGGAAGTGGCCAATGCCTTTAGTGAGTTGAATGATCCGATTGATCAGCGTGGAAGATTCGAGCAGCAAATGGATCTAAAGGCGGGTGGCGATGAAGAGGCGATGAGTCTTGACGAAGATTTTCTTCACGCACTTGAGGTAGGTATGCCGCCTACGGCTGGTCAAGGTATTGGTATTGATCGACTGGTTATGTTGCTTACTGGAAGTGAAAGTATTCGCGATGTAATTCTTTTTCCACAAATGAGGCCAAAGGCCTCGGGCGAGTAGTACCTCTGAAAATTTTTTCTAATAGCTTTGGCTTATAAAATGCTTGATAGATTTGAACCGTTTGTTGCTCTACGTTACTTGCGAAGTAAGCGAAAGGAAGTTTTCATTTCCATTATCACGGTAATATCAGTTCTTGGTGTTGCAATCTCGGTGATGGTTTTGGATATGGTTCTTGCTATTATGACAGGCTTTACTGAGGAACTTCAGTCAAAGCTTCTAAATGCCAATGCCCATATTATAGCGAGACGTTACGGAGGAGACATTGAGGACTGGAAGACCCTAGCGGAAGAGGTTAAGAAGAATCCTGAAGTAGTATCTGTCTCTCCTTTCACCTACAATCAAGCAATGGTTATGACAGAAGG
>CALKYB010000148.1 GCA_938003565.1 uncultured bacterium | reverse complement strand
AACAAAAGATTTTCCCGAAGTCGTCTTAGGTCCTACTCATTGGTCGGGGAGTTAGAAATGGACAAGGCTGTATTGCAAAACAAAACTGAAAAGATTGCCGACCAAATGCTAAGTGAAATAAAAAAGTTCCGCTCAAAAATGATCATCCAAAATGAACTTCCCTTTGGTCTTGAAGTCTCCTCTATTGTTGTCCATCCGGGGAGAATCGCTAAGTCTGATAAAGAATTTTCCTTTTCTGTAGTTCATACTGCCATTAGGGGTGATAATCCTAGCATAGGTGCCGGATCTTCAAATGAAATAATTCACTCAAAAGTAGCGGAGCTAAATTTAAAATCTGAACCGGGAGAGGATTCCAGCGAAATATTTTACTTCAGTAGATTTATTGGACCCAGCCGAGGTTTGTCACCTGGCAAAAGCTCAAACGGTAAATTCATTGATCAATCATGGATCACTAAAGCCTACTGAAAAAGTTAACCACTGTGGTTGGGGACAATAATCTGCCTAGGCCGAGCCCCATCCGCTGGCCCTACAACGCCCTCTGACTCCATCGAATCCAAGATTCTTGCCGCACGATTGTAACCAATTCGAAATGCTCTTTGAACCATGGATGTAGAAGCCTGACCTTTCTCAATCACTAGCTGAACCGCTTGGTCATAAAGGGGATCAAATTCAGATTCACCCCCTGAACCAAAACCATCTATTCCAGAACCTTTCTGATTCATGGACTCTATAACTTTAGAAACCTCCGGATCATAATCAGGATCTCCCTGCGAGCGTATATAAGCTATAACATCACTAACTTCAGAATCAGATACAAATGGGGAATGCAACCTACGCAACCTTCCAGTACCTGGTGGTAAAAAAAGCATATCGCCCTGACCTAAAAGCTTTTCAGCTCCCGATGTATCAATGACAGTACGCGAGTCAACCTTAGATGCCACCTGGAATGAAATTCGTGAGGGAAAGTTTGCTTTGATCAAACCCGTAATAACGTTAACGCTTGGTCGCTGAGTTGCTAGAATCAAATGTATTCCAGCAGCTCTCGCTTTCTGTGCAAGGCGTGTCAACAACTCCTCAATATCTTTACCCACAGTGAGCATCAAATCTGCTAGCTCATCCACTACGATAACGATACGAGGGAGTTCCTCGCCATCACTCCTTGTTTCAGTTGAAGCATCAGAATTCAATCTAGACGCTTTACTGCGATCAACACCATCTTCAGCAGCAGTAGCTACTATATTCTGCTCTTCAAGCTCAATAATATCGGATTGTGCTCGTTTACTAATTCTTTTTGAGACGGCAGCTGAGCTGGAAACTGCTTTATTATAACTATCAATCCCTCTGACTCCAAGCTTCATCATCAACTTGTAGCGCCGCTCCATTTCCTCCACAGCCCACCAGAGAAGGCCACGAGCGTGTTTAGGATTAGTTACAACTGGTGCCTTTAAGTGAGGCACTCGTTCATAAACCGTTAGCTCAAGCATTTTAGGATCAATTAAAAGTAGTCTGAGATCCTCCGGTGAATTCCGGTAGAGTAAGCTCATCAATATTGAATTAATACAAACAGACTTTCCTGTTCCAGTCGCACCAGCGATAAGCAAGTGAGGCATTTTTGCCAAATCTGCAACAACAGGCTGACCAAAGGTATCTTTTCCGAGGGCTAACTCAAGAGGGACATCGGGATTCCAAATCTCATCCGATTCTAAGATATCTCGCAATCTAACAATCTGGCGCTGTGCATTCGGAACTTCAATTCCCACAGTACCTTTTCCAGGGACTGGAGCATAAACTCTAACTCTTGCTACCTTCAGCGCCAAGGCAATATCATCAGATAAATTTATAATTTTTTGAACTTTAACTCCGGCAGCCGGGTTAAACTGGTACAAGGTAATGACGGGTCCAGGATGCACCTCTACAATATTACCGCCAATATTGAAGTCCAATAAGGCCTTCTCTAAGAGCTTTGAATTAACTAAAAGTTCTTTATCTTTTGGAGCTCCAATTTCGTTGGTCTCACCTCTTACCAAAATATCAGTCCCGGGCAGCTCGTAGTCGCCGTAATCCCGTTCCTCATACTCAACCTCTTCGTCCTTAGGCTCAGAGTTACGCTTCAATCGCGAAAACAAACCCCCTGGTTTTGAATTTTTTTCCTCGCTTCGATTACCCCTCGATATCTTTATATCGATCGGCCCCGCGGCGGGACTAAACCCTTCCTCCCCAGCTTCAAACGGCTCACTGCTCAAATCAATTTCAGGATCTGAAACCAACAGCTCCTCTGAAATCAAAGGATCATCCTCATCACCTAATGTATAATGTCCAAAGCCCGCACTTTTACGAACTCGCTCCGATCCGGTTCCCTTCACAATCCTTGGACCACTCAACTTAGGCTCTAATTCCTTTTTACTTCTACTTGGCAATGGTAGTGAAAAACTATCTGGCCTTTCTTTCTCAAAACCATTTCTAAACCCACCAACAATAAAGCTAAAACTGGAGAAAACAGATTTAAATAAAAAAACTAAGGTTCTCTGAGAAAAGTAAAGAATGTCGGCAAGAATTTCACCAAACCAGGTACAAAATATATTTAACTTTTCAAACACAGACTCCAGCCGCAACCGCGCAGCCAAGCTCAAAGAAAAAATAAAAACAACGAAACTCACGAGCATAGTTCCAGCATCGCTAAGCATGGGTGAGAGAAACAAGGCAATCTTGACTCCAAGCCTTCCTCCAGCGGATAAATCAAATGCCAAAGCCGCAAAACTCGCAAGACCACATGTCATTAACAGAGTCGATAAAAATGTAATTGTTATACGATTCCCAGCTTCAACGGAGTCATCCTCTATGGATCTCCAAATAGCTACTGCAAACAAAAAGGCCCAAACTACAGTAATGAAAGAACACCACCCAAACCACTCGAAGAGTGTCGTCGAAACCTTACTACCAACAAGACCCAATATATTGTCAGCTCCCACACCTCCCCTGGCGTAGGAAAGAAGAGCAGCTCCTAGCAAACAGCCTAAAAATCCCAAAAGTACAGAAGTACACTCTTTGCCATACTCCTGGTTGGAGGCAGAGGAGGACTTTCGCTTCACTGGTTTTTTCCTAGTTTTAGCACCCGAGGACCCTCTAACTGCAGACTTGCGGGGCTTCCTTGGTTTAACTGAGGAACTACGAGAGATCGGCGCTTTTCTTTTTCTTTGAGCTTTTGCCACGAATAATTCTAAATATTTAAGACGATTTATATGCTTATAAGGCCGACGTTTAAGCCTAGCCTTCTAGATTAGGCCTAAAAGCCTCCCCTTGCCAGGCTTTTTTTATCCCAGTATTTCCGACTAAAATCAGCTAGGAGCTGAAGTGTATGGAAGCACAAATTACACCCAATAAGAATGTATATATAGAAAAGGGCCGAAGGTTTAGCTTTCTAACCGCTACTACAAGAAACCTAATCGCAACCAAAGCCGCTAAGAAGGCCACAAGAAAACCTACTAAATAAGCGGGCATTTCGGATGCGGGAAGTTCCAATAAGGCCTTACTCTCGAGAAGGGTAGCTCCAGCTATCACAGGCAGGGACATCAAAAAGGAAAAATGAATGGCAGTTTCTTTACTTAAACCTAACAAAAGAGCTGAACAAATTGTCGATCCCGACCTAGAAACCCCTGGGAAAATTGAAATCGCTTGAGAAACTCCAATTAATAAGGCCTGCAAGGGCGAAGGAACTTCCCATTCCCCACCTAAACTCAAACCTGAGCTATCTTTCCCCTGATTCTTGGCAATAAGGTTTTGCTTTCTCTGGACAGTCTCCAGAAATATTGAGGTCAATAAAAATCCCAGGCCAACCATACCTATCGCAGCAAAACTTTCCTCAACAAAATCTTTAAACGTAATACCAATAATT
>CALKYB010000147.1 GCA_938003565.1 uncultured bacterium | reverse complement strand
TTCGCTTTTTCTTCAATTTTATAAGAGTTTGTTGCTAAACTCCTTGCTTCGAGGCTCAGATCGTAAGCCTTTCTTACCTCTCTTCCCATTTTAAGAAGTAGTTCTCTTTTTTGCAATTTTCGAATTTTGGTTTCTGCTTTTGCTGCGTCTACTAAGCCTTTAGTTTCTTGGCTATCAAAAATTTTCCAATTTATACTGATGCCAGCTTTCCAGTTGCCTTTATCTTCTAAGTTGTTGAAGTCGTTTTCTTTTTCTATTTCATAACCCGCAAAAAGAGAAACGTCAGGAAGTAATTTTGAGTTTAGGGCACCTTCTTCGTGTTCTGCCGCCTCAATTAGCTTATTGAATCTCTCGATTTCAATTCTATTTTTCTGTGCTTCCGCAAAAAGTTTGCGAATTTCGAGTGTCGAAGTTGAATTTGAAAGTTTACCAATAAAATTTATTTTAGAGTGATCCAGTTTTCCAAAGTCATACTCCAACCCCACTATTTCAAGAACCTGTCGTTTTAGAGAGCTGGCTAGCTCCTGTTGAGAGACGATTTCTGAGCGTAGTTTTTGAAGAGCAAGTTCCAGTCGTAGTAAGAATACTTCCGGGCTTTTGCCCAGCTTATTCCTTAGTTTCTCCTTAGATAGTTCCCTTTTAATAATTTTGCTAAGTGATATGTTACGCTCGATTTTCTGCTTAAAGGCAATGTGTCTTATAAACCTTTCTCTAATCTGAAAACTTATTTCATTTTTTACCGATTCAAGTCGTAGCTTTTCAGCTTTCTTTAGAGCTTTAGCTTTTTTTAAAGTAGAGGAGTTTCTGCCACCAGTGTATAGTTTTTGATTGGCGAGAAGAGAGACTTCCCAGTTTTCTGTGGAGTATTCTGTGGAGTCCAAGGCATCGTTAATGTTGTTGAATCCTAGCTCAGCATCAACAATAAGATCTGGAAAGAAGTTTGACCTTGCTGCTAGAAGCTTGCCTTCGAGTCTTTTGATGGAAGCCTGGGAGATCTGGACACTAGTATTGTCCTTTAGAGCAATCTCAAGTAGTTCCTCTAATTTGAAAGATTGGCATGCCTCGCATCTTTCTTCAGCCCACGAAAGTGAACTGCCTCCAAGTGGAGTGAACATAGTAAAAAGTAAGCTTAGCCCTAGCGCTAAAATTGAATTTGTCTTTCCCCGAATAACCATACTCACTATTAAGCAAGTTTGGTGCCATCGCCTGAGAATTTGTAATCATCTGAAATAATTGAGAAAAACCTAAGTGCTTAGGTGCGATTGTATATTCTACAATAAAGAGAGAGACACTTTGTAAGAAGTGTCTCTCCCTGAGGGTTTATATTAGGGGTAGATTAGTAGTCTCCTTGTCTTTGTGGTGAGTTCCCATCGGGGCCTTTAAAGCCTTGAGTAATGTCTCTATCGGCTATCTTATATCCGGATGTTTGCTCTACTACCTCAAGGGCTGGCTCAACTAGTATTTGAATGTCGTCAAACGAGCTATTAGAGCTATCACCAAGTTCGAACTTTGACTCGAATCTAGTTTTATCTTCAATCATCATGAGCATCGAGTCGTTGTTTTTGAAGAACATAAACTGATCCATATAACCTGGATTGGCTATTGATGTACTCAAGAGACATTGTCGTTTGGTGTTGTTACCGTTACCTTTTGGAGTATAGCGAAAAGTATTTGATGCAAATTTCTTGAAGGTATTATTTGGCACCATTACAAAAGCTACAGTGCTACCTTGTAGTCCAAAGTTATAGGGATTGAAGCTTTGACTGTCTCCAGGATTAACATTTCTGTCGTCCATGATAACCACAGTGTTTTTAGCTACCACTTCTCTAAAAGCTAGTGATTGTGGGTCGAGACCTTTAAGCAGTGACCAGTCAATAAGTCCGATAGAGAATTTCATTGGGCTTCGATCATCCAAAAAGGAGAAGTTTATATCAACCTTATTTTCTGGCAGTTTGAAGAGTTCTGCGGAACTTTCAAATTTTTCATCATTTAGGTTGAGCCTTTCTAGCTGTCTCTTAACACCTCTTCTGCCTCGATCAGAATAGAGGCCTGAGATGCCGGGTAATACTTCACTGTATTGAGTTGATACTATTCCAGTATCGACGGAGTAACGTGGCATTATGCTAACCTTGAATACAACATCATTGAAATCCCAGTCTCCCCCATTCGGTTTATCTTCGAAAGCTAGGTAGAGATTTCCACTCTCTAGATCTGCTGTGTGAAACTTGGATGCGAATAGCTCCAGTTGCTTGTTGTTTCTAAACGCTTCTTGGTAAACAATCTGCTCACCTCCGTTTGCTCCATCTGAGGTAATCGCAAAACGAAGCTTTGTGCCAGCTGGTAGAATTCCCAAACTTTTGGCAGAGCCGGGCATTAAAGGTGCTAGCGGTCCGAAGGCAAAGGCATTCCAAATTGTGGTTAGCTCCGGCACAGCCAGGGCACTGTCATACCAAGATAGGGAGTTGAAGTTTTGTGCACCGTCAAATAGAGCAGTTACTACAACCTCACTGTCTTCTTTCAGGAAGAATTCCTCCTCTCTGAATCCCTGCTTGTCTTCCTCTAGTGACATGTTTTCGTCAAAGCAATGGAGCTCAGTTTTTAAGGTATTCCATTCTCTTCGTGCTTGTTTGTATTGCTCGAGATAGACACCCCAGACATCTAAAGTTTCGAAATCTCGGTAGTCGTATTCGATAATATTGTCTGAGAAATTGCATCCTGGACATTTGTCTTCGATGGTAGGTATTCCATCGTTATCGTCATCGGAATCCATATAGTCCAGTACGCCATCACCGTCTGTATCCTTTGTGCTTTCAGTTTCATCGGATAAGCCATCGTTATCAGAATCTGTATCAAGAAAGTCAGGGATGGAGTCGTTATCACTGTCCGTGCTGCCTTCTTGTGCATCACTAATATTATCGTTGTCGGAATCAGTGTCTTTATGGTTGGCAATTCCGTCATTGTCAGAATCAAAAGCATCCGGGATGCCGTCCATGTTGGAATCTTCATAGTTTGTTAATGAGCCATCTCCAGGCTCACCAGAGTCCGATGCGTCAGTCCAATTTGGGATTGAATCTCCATCCTCGTCACCCGTTGGATTGAGGCCGCCGCAATCTGTGATATTGTCGAGACCGTCTCCATCAGCATCGTCATCATACTCATCGTCGATTCCATCCCCATCAGTATCTAAAAAGAGGTGAATATCGTTGCACATAGCGGCGTCATTTTGACTTGCGCCAGGAGCATCTGAGACTCTTGTTTTTGAAGCATCATAAACGTTAAATCTGTATAGCCCAGTGCCTTTGTTGTCTATTCCATAAATGTTTCCGTAGCTATCTGAGACTAAGGCTCCGAAAACTGAACCCACATCACCAATTATCTTTAAGTCGCCGGTTTTATGATCAATTTTGCTAAAACTACCTTTGCCCGAGGTGACGTAGAAAACGTCGTTTATACGATCATAGGCTAGGTCAATTTCAGCACCAGGGGGATTAACTGAGAGTGGTTTCGCATACTCTACAGTTTGTGTTTTTACATTGATTCCGTAGAGCCAACCATAGTCTGAAACATAGAATAAATTGTTAGGTCCAAAGCTTCCCGAAACATAGTTATATTTCGGAAGCCCTTGGATTGGTCCGATACTACCCACACTACCATCACCACCAATTCTTACTACCTCCCTATCTGGCGAACCGCGGTTGATTGCGTATATGTATCCATCCTCAGAGTTGTATCCCCCTGCATTTAATTTTTGTGCGTGAGAAGTGTCACCAATATTCTCGAAGGAGCGAGAGACAAGATCTACTTTGGCGAGCTGTGACGGAGCGCTATAGATTTGATAGATGTTGCCGTCACACTCTACTTTTGGTTGTGGAACCTCAGAAGTAGGTAGAAATCCTTCTCGAGTCTCCACTAATCCATATTCCATATGATCTAAAAGACCATCGCCATCACTGTCAATGGTTTGCGCGTCGGCAATGTTTGCCATTAGGTAAACGCAGAGTAGTCTCAATGTGAAATATGTATAGAAAAGATTTTTTTTCATTTGTACCTCCGATAGAAAAATTCTCTATATTCGTTGCAAGCACTGTGCCAATCCTCAGAGGCATTTATTGGGGTGTCTATGAAAATTTTTTCTTTAGTTTGGTAAAATTTACAATTCTGAAGAGAGTTTTTGTAATTACTGTAGTGGTGAGTTTATGAATGAGCTTTGAGGTTTAGCCGTGGGTTCGAAAAGAACGATAAGCTCCAGATTCTTTGTCCCATAGAAAAACAGTCCATAAATAGGTTTCATGAACAATCGTCAAATTTTCTCTGAGAAAAAGTTCGGCCCTTGCCCCTGGATACTCCCATCTTATATTTTTGCCTCTTGAGCGAAACTTCTCCCGATTGACCAGGACCCATACACGGTCATTGTTTGCGATTACTTTTTGTAGATCATTTACACCTGAGAGCACTTCTGCTCCTCCGTTCCGATCAACGAGAACGCCATTTTTTAGGTAAGCATAGTCATAAAGAAGCGGAATTGCGAGGTCATAGTCTACTTTTCCTAGTTCCACTTTTGCCGCATGAGGGTGAGGCTCCGTAATGGCTACCTTATCCCCTGCCTTTATTCTTTGCTGGACGTATTGCAGAGCTCCCGTGGAATCTCCCAGAATTTTTGCATCATAAGAGTCGATAATTCTCCAAGGAGAGAAAGACAAAAAGAATGTTAAGAAAAATATAGAGAAAGAGAAGGGAGCGAGCCAGAGGTGTCGTTTTTCTTGTGCCGTTCGAATTTTTTCCGTAGCAAGCTCAATCAAAGACCAGCTACCATAAACTGAGAGAATTAACCATAGTGGGATTAAGCCGTATTGGTACCTAAAACTAACTCCAGTAATTAGAACATTTGAAAAGAAAATCCCGCTTAAAGTGAAAAAGTATAAAACAAAAATATTTGAATTATTTTTTCTTAAACAAAAAGGTAAGCCCAGTAGGAAGAAGAAGCTCAAGGGGACGTGAAGTCGCGAGTAGCCTATTAACATTGAGAAAAAGTTCATAGGATTATTGAAATTTAACCCCAACGTTGCCTCTAGATTAGGTGATACACCCTCTAGTCTAGTTAGGCATTTAGTTTGAAATATGAAAAGATTTATTACTGCAATAAGAATTACTGAGATAGCTACGGTTACTAGTTGAGAATTGTCATAGCTGGATCTTTTCTTTGCAAAACATAAATAGGCCAATACAAGTTGAAACCCTAAAATTATACTTATTTCCTGGCTTAAAAACGCAAAGAGGAATGAAAATAGGGTTGCGAATGCTAGAGTCTGATTTTTGCCAAGAACGAATCCTCGAATAAACAGGTAAACAGTTAGTAGATAAAAAAACTGCTGTTGTTGATAGAAGCGGGCTATGTGAGCACTGTATATGGCAAATGGGTGGAAGGTATAGAGCACCATAGCTGCCAGACCAATCCCTTTACTGTGGCAAACTTCTTTTCCAATTCTATAAACTAAGTAGGCTGTTAAGATTGAAAAGAAGATACTAGGCAGTTTTAATGCTAGAGGGCCGTAACCAAATATTTTAATCATAGAACCCACTAAATAGTGGTACAGCGGACTTCTAGTGTACCAAATGTCTCCGTCGAATTGTGGGACTCCGGTGTTTGCTATGGCTATTGATGCCTGGGTTGAAGCGTATTCATCATCATCTAAGGGTTGTTCGGATAGTCTATAAACTCGTAAAACAAAGCCTAGGGCTAGAATGAGTGTTACTAAGATAGACCAAGTATTAGATTGACTTTGTTTGAGCAAGTTTCGATGAGTACTTTGGTATAAGTTCGAAACGAAGTTCTTTTTGCCTGTGATTCTGTTGAAAACTAGAGTGGCAAAAAGCATTTGTAGAAAGACAACGAAAAGCCACGTTGACTGCTTCTTAAAGTAAATTACTTCGTGTCGCTCCCAAAATGAGGATTCTAAGATAAAGGCACTTAGGCCGATGAGTGATGCCATGAAGAGAGCGTAGACAATGGCTTCCCGCTTAACCTCAAGCCTTTCATCTTTGAGTGTCAGCGCTGAGAGTAAACTTAGTAAGGATACGAATAATCCGTAGACTATGAACAAGTCTTTTAGTTTATGCCCCATGGAATAGACTCTACCTCGGTATTCCATTTTTGGTCTTTTAAACCCTAGTTTTTCCGAGTGTTTAACTACTAGCGAGGCATTAAATGTGCCATCGATGGTTTGACCCATTGAGGTCCAAGTTTTGTCTGATTTGAGTGGGGAGACCTGATTATTTTTAAGATGGGCAAGGCCATCAATGGCAACAGAAGGTAGCCCGCTAGCCAATTTTGGATTGTTGACCCTGATTGAGATCGAGTTATTCCCCTTTTTTAAAAGCCACTTTATTGAATACATGTAGAAAGATTCATCGCTAAGTGAGCGAGTTAGGTTCTTTGGTGTAGGTCTTTCTGGCCTGTATGATCTAGGGTCGAAAGCGGAGGCATCAATACTTCTACCTGTACTGCCCGAATTCTCAGGGGTGTCTAGAGATGCAAAAGGAGATTCCTTAGTGCGGTTTTGTTCATTGTTGAACATTTTGAAATTGTTTATCGTTGGATCGCTATGTGGGGCGTTCTGAAATTTGCTCCCGGAAAAGTAGTCGCCGATTTCGTCTGGATCGAGAAGTTCCGGATTTGCTGGTAGGTCTTGACCTCTCTTTGTTTGAGCTATCCATTCCCCTGAATCGCTACTGTTGTTTCGCTTGGATGGGATTTTGAGCACTTTCCCATTAATAAATGCCGTATACTTTCGGTTGGCGTAAATTCTAATCCAAGCGTCTTCCGGAGTACTTTCTAAGATCCAATTGCTTGAAAACCAGTGAGCATCAACCTCAACGTCAGAGCCTTTGGTTAGCAGCTGACCCTCGAAATTTTTGGAAAACACGCTTGGGTTAAAGCTGTTGTACACAGATTGGTCAGAGATTTTGCTGGCCTGACTTTTTTGCCAGCTCTCGTCGTTAAATCCAATTTCACTCCAGTGATTTCTACCATCTTTGAGAGGTAGTGTAGTAGCTAGCCATGTGTCGTCCGAGAGAAGCGAAATGGATTGACCGGTACTCATACCAATCAGTCCACGAGAGTAGAAAGACGCATTTGTCTTCCTTGACTCTACCTTAATAGCGACGATGTTTTCTCCCTTTTTTAAGTAGGGTTGAAGGTCAAAATATACTGGAAGTTTATAACTTTTATGAGCACTCCATTGATACTCCCGTGGATAATTGAGGCTAAGAGCTGGCTGGGTTTTGACTAATTTTTGGCCTGACTCACTCAATCCGTTTTGAAATGGCCTTGTTGGTCTCCAGTGAAAAAAACGCCCAACAGTATTTCCGTTGACAAGTAGCTCAAAGGAGTCTCTTGCTCCCATCATGAACCAAGCATGTTGAACTGATGCAGTAATATTTATCTTTTTTCTAAAGTAAGCCGTTCTCCAGGGAGTGTGGGTTTCCTGCCAATTGATTTCTCCCTCTACTAACTTCACTTCGCTGTCGTGGGAGAAGAAAGCCTTTGAGATGGTAAGGCTAAGCACGAGAGAAGCCAATAGTATGGTAATGACAAGTTTTTTGTTCAAAGACTCTCTAAGATTGATCATTTACCAGAACCTCTGTTTCTCCAGGTTTCGAGAGCCTGGTCAAGCTTAGATTCTTGTAGTTCTAGAAAGGCTAGGTTTTCATTGGCGCTAGCGAGAACGGTTTTCTTACCTTTAGTATTGAACGATTGGTAGGTCTGTTTCTGACGAGCTACCAGCCCTCTGAGCTTCTTAATGTCGCTTTCTCGAAGTGTCACGAGTTGAGCGATATAGTTAGCCTTAATTGCGTCTGGTTCGTGGTAAAGTACTTTATCAAGTATATTTCTGGCATCTGCTATTTGATTCGAATTGATTTTGTCAATCGAGACCCTTGTGAGTAATCTGCGGGCTTCTCGATTCGTTGAGGAAGTACCTTCTATTAGACCTAGAAGAAGTTCTTCTGCCAGGTAACCCTGAGCTCTATCTATAAACGATTTTGCCTGATAGATTTGACTGTAGGGTGAGTTTTGATTGAGTTTTAGGTCTAGAAGGCCCAGTTGGAGAATAAATGAGCTGTTCTTAGCGATTAGTGGAAATGTTGAGCTAGCTCGAAGAAGGTTTCTTTTTGATGAAAGATAGTAGCCCTTCTTCGCATCATTTTCAGCTTTAGAAATAAAAAAGCTAGTGGAAGCGACCAGTGTTAGAATTACTCCTGCGCTACAAGAAAGAAGCAAGCAAGTCTGCTTGAGGTTTTTTTTAATTAATTTCAGATCTATTACTTCATTTTGTCTACAAAGAAGTAGGCTTAGCAATAAAGTTCCTAACCAGGCTAAGAAGTAGCCTTTTTTTGCAAATTGACAAAAGTGATTTGAGAAGCCGGCCCAGCTAAGAGCCTCTGAAATAGTGCCCAGAGAGAAAGTGTCTGAGTTCAAGTAGGGGAGTGGGAATGTAGCAATATCCCTGGGAGAGTCGACAACTAAAAGTTTATTTTTGAAATTATAGCGGGTGTACTCTTGAGTTGTGTAGACATCTCCGCCAAGCCACGAGAGATTTTCATGTTGAATATTCAACCACGAGGCTTTAGCGAGAAGGTTTGGCGAGAAATATTGTTGTAAAAAAGGAAAAACGAAAAGAAAGAGAATCAGAAAATTTAGGGTGTGTGATATTCTTTCTCGTGAAAATTCTTTCCTTATTAGAATTTGAAAAATTAGAATTAAAGTGAGGATTGTAATGAAAATGCGATACAATGCTTCGGTATTTGAAGCTCCCTGGAAGTCTGCATTTTTAGGTATCTCAAACCATGGGTATATCCCTGAGAGCAGTAACAATATAAACCCTAGAGCAGTTGATGCAATATATAGAGCTCTTAGCAAAGTCTTATATCCAAATTCTAATTTTCTAGTTTCACTAAGTCTCCTGACTGCAGACTTGCTTGACCATTTGAGATTACTTCATCACCTTCCTCAAGACCTGAGACTATTTCTACTCTGGAGTCGTCGATTGAGCCAGTCCGAATTGACTGTAAGGAGAAACTATTGTCCTTTGGGACCTTCACTATTGCTTCTGTTGTTGAAAGTGAGGTGAGAGCTGCTCTTTTGATAGACAAAGCTTTCTTTGAGGTGGAAATTTTAGCAAAACCTGTAAGTCCAGGGTAAAGATTCTCCTTGATATCGTCTAGCTTAATTCGAACTTCAAAGGTAGAAGGCCATTCGGGTGTTCCACTTCCTCGAGGTCGAATAGGTCTATTGATTTCAGGCCCACCGGCGTTGTAGTTGACGATTGGTTTGATGTGTTCAACTTTTCCTTTAATTGTTTTGCCAGTGAGGGCTTCAAGAAAAACATTCGCTTCGTCTCCAACCTTTACTTTATTAATCGCGGTTTGGTCTAGGTGAGCCTCAAACCAGAGTCCCGAAGCTATGACGAAAGCGGGACGTCCAGAGTCTTGATTGTATTCGCCTTCACGGATGAGAACTCTCTCAATTATGCCTGAGGCTGGTGCATATATTTTATAGCTTTTTAGTTCCTCAGTACGGTGTTGCAAGTTATTTTTAGCTTCTTTTACGGCGTTGTCAGCAATATTAATACTTTGCTTCTGCCCCTTGGTAGACATGCTAAGATTGAATTTTGCTCTATCCAGCTCTTTTACAGCTTCGCTGAGACGTAACTCTAGCTCCAAATATTCATCTCTAGAGATTGCTCCTTTGGCCAGGAGTGCTTTATGTCTTTTAGCTTTCTCTCTTGAAATTTCAACTTGTTTGAGAGCTTGATTAAAATCGATTTTGTCTTTATCCGGGCGCTCTTGTGCTAGAACATATGCGGAGCCAATATTAACTCGCCCAAGTTCGGCGGTTGCTGTTTGCAATGCGAGTTGCGCTGAGGAGAGTTTGATCTGGGCTAGTGATTCGTCCATCTCTAAGAGAAGATCACCCTTTTTCACAGTTTGTCCTTCTTTTACGTGTAGTTTGTTTACCTTACTCATGGGAATCACCGGAACTAGCACTGCTTGGCTGGCCATCGAGCCTTCACCAAGGTGCGTTTCTAAAAATAGATGGGTTTTAACTTTATCAGTTGAAACGGAGAGTGGTTTATTACTCTTTCGTAGCAAGTTTGGATAACCATAGTTCGAGTCGTAACTTCTGCTCTGTGGTGAAGTGTAAGCTGGCCCAGCAACTGTACATGCTAGGCTGCCGAATATAGCCAAGCTGCTTAGAAGCACGCTAATTACGAAGTAGTCGCTCTTTCTCAGGTTGCATAATTTTAACATGTTAGCTCCGCCTTACTGTTAATTGTTAATAGATTACTTTCACTCTTGGCTTCATTAAGAAGTAGGCATAGTCCCAAGCATAAAGCCTCCCCCGTGATTTGTATGACCCGCCAGGTTAATGCACAGGCGATTGATTTTTCTATGCCAACTACTGGAGTTAGTAGAGCTACTAGTGATCCTTCTCTTACCCCTATTCCGCCGGGAGCGAAAAATGCGAAAAATCCTATTAAGAATGCATTTGCGTTTGAAGCTATCGCCAAGCTAAGGCTTACCTAGTTCAATCCTAAAGCTTGGGTAGTTATGTAAAAACAGATGCCGTTGAAAATACATAATGCAGTATAGAAAGCTAGTATCTTAACCAAGCTTGATATTGAAATCTCTTGTTTGAGATTGAGTAAACCGTCTTTTAGAGAGATAATTTTTCTTTCTAAGTTTCCAGAACTTCTTTTCATCATTACACAAAGCAAAATTACAGCTACAAGAAAGATTCCAGTGAACTCTAGAAAGTTGCTATAAACTAATTCGAGTATAAAGGAGGCTTGACCACATAAAAGACTCGTCCAGGCAGCTGTGAAAATCCAAGCTAACAATGTTAGGATTACTTCAATCGGAAGGCTTGCCGCTGCTTTCTTTTTAGATAGACCTGCTTTCTGACCCTGGTAAGCCCTAGATACGAAACCCCAAACACTTCCAGGTAGCCACCGAAGTGCTTCTGAGGATAGCCAGGTTTTGATTCCAAAATGAAGATCTATCGAGCCCCCGAGAGCCCTTACTATAAAGCTCCAGCCTGCCGCGTTTACTAAACGGTATGCAAGAAGAGAGCCTAAGCTGAGAAATAGTAAGGCTCTATTGGCTGAAGCAACGTAAGTAGCTGAACCACTAAACATGTCTTTAGAAGCATGAAGTATTATTCCTATTGCAACTAGAATTGATAACTTTTTTAGAGATGAGGGTATTTTTTCTATTAACATGGTTTTGCCTCCAACGTTTTAATTGTTGGCGTAGTCGCAACAGTTTCTTCAAATAGTTTCACGACTTGATTTACAATTGTCTGCCAATTGAACTCTTTGTTAACAAAATTTTGGCCTTGCTTACCTAGTTTCTGTGCCAACTCAGGATTATTGATCAGCTCAAGAATTGCGTTGGACAGCTCAGTTGGATTCTTTTCGTTTACGAGTATACCTGTTTTCTTATGTTTGATTACATCAACGATTCCTCCCACTTCAGAGGCAATCACTGGTCTTCCATGAAGTAAGGCCTCAATTAACACTACACCGAGCCCTTCCGTGTCGTCGTTGTCGTCGAAAATGGCTGGAAGGCAGTAGATGTCGCAATGTTGATAACACTTGCTTAGTTCTTGATTGGAGACGAATCCTAAGAAATTGACGCTATCCTCTAGCCCGAGCTGTCTTACGCGGGCTTTCCATTCTTCGGTTCGATCTCCATGACCTGTGATAGCCAGCTCAACTTTCCTTTGTTGAAGAACTGCAGGTAGGGCTTCAATCAGATAGTTCACTCCTTTTCTTTGAATGTGTCGACCACTGAAAAGTATTTTCACTGGTAGGTTTCCTTGTAAGGGGAGTTTCCCTTCTTTAAATGAAACTGTGGCCCCGTACGGTATTACTTGTGAGTCATAGCCACTGAGTCTTTTGAGTTCATGCTGGGTGTGAGAACTGTTTGTTGTGGCTGCATCCGCTGAAAGCATAGATAGCTTTAGAGCGGCTTTTAGAAGTAAAGACTTTCTAGCCATTGCCATTCCAGCGCCATGCGCGGTAACAACTACTTTTGTTCCAAACAATAGTTTTGGTAGAATAGTGAAAAGACCGTGAGGAAAAGGCCAATGTACGTTTATGATATCGAAGCGATATTTGTGGCACCAGACCAGCATTTGAAACGTGCCGCAGATGATATAGCTGAGCGCTAAAAGCTTACCCACAGGCCCTTTAACCTTACTGGGTGCACCTTCATCATGAGTCAGCTTCTCTATACTAGAAGGAGCATATCTAAATCTTAGGACTTCAACTCCGTCTATTTGGTGACTTTTACCACCTTGATAGGCTGAAGCGACTACTTTGACGTTGTGACCGCTATTTTTTATTAGTTCAACAGTTTTTCGCAACCATGGTACTTCAGAGTCTTTGTCAAATCTTGGATACGTTGAACCGAGTACACATATGTTTAGAGCTTTCTTTTTCATTTTTTCTACCCGTTTTGAAAGTTATAGAGAAAGCCAGCAGGTCGTTTTTAGACTACCTGCTGGCAAAAGTTTTAATGTCTGATTTCTTTGTACTGGTTGTTTACCTCGTTAATTTTTAAGGCTTGCAGTACTGTTTGTTGTAGGCCTTCTGGAGAAAATGGCTTTTGAATGTAGTCAAAAGCTCCGTTCTTCATCGCTTCTACAGCTTTGTTGACTTGTCCATCAGCAGAGATCATGATGATTTGAGTGTTTGCATTGCTTTGCTTGAATTCCTTCAAGCATTCCAATCCGTTTTTTTCTGGCATCATGATGTCTAGAAGCACTATGGCTGTATCCTGTGATATTTTTGATAAAGCTTCCTTGCCGTCACACGCTTGATCAACTTTAAACCCGAGTTCTAGAAGTTGAAATTCAAGGAGTCTGCGAATACGAGGGTCGTCATCAACAACAAGAGCCTTTGGACGTAGGTCCTCTTTTGTTGTTTCTGAATCGTTAGTTTTTGAAGACGAGACTACGGAGTCCTGGTTGTAGACGATATCAGTAATAGCGGAATCGTTTGTAGAGTTATCCCTTCTGCTTACAACTAGTTCAGATAGAAGGCCTATTGCAAATAAAGGCAGTGACGCCGAAAGGCACGCGTTTGATAGTCCCACTAGTACTGTAGATAGGTCTCCCAGTTTATCTGAAATTACAAGGTCCACCCCTGAAAGAACTAAGCTTCCTAGTACGCTCAGTACTGCTAATCCTCCCAGAAGATGTAAAGGTCTTTCTTGATAGTTTTTTAGAAAGCCCACGGTAATCATATCCATGAAGCCTCTTGCGAATCTTTTTACACCGTACTTGCTTTGTCCAAACTGACGCGGATGATGTTTTACTACAATTTCACTCGATTTGTATCCCTTGATACTCGCGAGAGAAGGAACCATCCGATGCATTTCACCATACAGTTTTACATCCTTTATTACTCCAGCTCTATAACATTTAAACCCGCAATTGTGGTCGTGTAGCTGTACATCTACAACGGTACTAAGCATTTTATTGAAAACACGACTTGGTAGAACTTTGTGCCATGGGTCGTGTCTTACTTTTTTCCAGCCGCTTACAATGTCGTATCCTTCGTTCAACTTCTGTAGGAATCTTGGAATTTCAGCGGGGTCATCTTGTAGATCCGCATCGAGAGTGAATACGATCTCCCCTTTAGCGTGCTCAAATCCGGTAGCGAGTGCTTGAGCTTTTCCAAAGTTTTGCCGAAATTTTAAGGCCTTAATATTCGAATCTTTAAGCTTTGCCATTTCTGTAATGACATTCCAGCTATTATCGCTACTTCCATCATCAATGAAAATTATTTCGAAGGCCCTACCGAGAGCAGTGACTTCTTTTGAAATTCTTGTGTGAAGCTCAATTAAGCTCTCTTCTTCGTTTAAAACTGGTATTACGAAACTTATTAACCCTTTAACCATAAAAACCCCCTGATAAATTCTTGTTTACAATCTATACTTTTATTAAGCATAGATTGTGCCAAGTATTTTATTTAATAATTAGAGGATCTTAACTAAGGGCTCTTGTAAGAATTACAAGTCAGTTAGGTCCTTTTGTAAATTTAGACAACTAGCTCTAAGCCTCTCGATATTTGCTCAAGGGTGAATGGCTTAGTTATATAGTAATCAATTTTAGAGAACTTGTAGGTGTCTAAAATTTCGCCGTGCTGCGCTTTAGCCGATAAAATAATAATCGGAATTTTTGATGTGCAATGATTCTCTCGAATAAGCTTTGTTAATTTTAGACCATCGATATCTGGCATCATTAGATCCATTATGATCACATCAGGTTTTTCTTGACTGGCTACTTCAAGCGCAATCTTCGGATCATTAATCGCTATTGTACTGTGCCCAGAGTTATCTAGATTGAATTGAAGTAAACGTAGAATTTTAATTTCGTCATCGATTAGTAATATTTTCATTTTTTACCTCCTTAGTTTATACATACTTTTTATATGCACATATTGCGCCAGATCTTCTAACCTTGACGGAATTCACGGTGGTCGGTTCAAAAATGTTACTCGTAGACAGGTATACCCATCCTCAAATATGGAGGGGAAGCGCAGCTTCGCAAGAAAAGCTAGTTGAGCTTGGAAAATCAGCTTTATTTGGTATTTTCTAGCCAAGTCCTGCGGACTTTTGAAGGCGCATTATATCTGTCTAATGGCAGTGCTTGCGCACTGCATATACCCATCTGATTGAAAGGTCGTCTATGCCGAAATTTATACCAGGATGGGTATATACTGCGCCTCATTTAAATTTCGGTATTCAACGATATATTTTAAGCGCAGTATAAGCCGAGCGTATGCGAGGCCATTAG